>JAUXBK010000025.1 GCA_030619405.1 Sedimenticola sp.
CATCTTCAGCACCCAGGGAACGTTGACCCAGAAAGCCAATGCGGTGAGAAACGCGGCGGACAGACCGAGGTAGTCTTTAACGAAAAAGGTACCGACGATGCTGGTGAGTCCCTCTACACCGTAGGCGAAATACACCATCAGCGGCGGCAGATAGGACAGCCGTAGCTCCCGCCCCAGTTCCAGGATGACGCGATCAAACCAGCGGTAGGCTCGTGCAAACATGGGACGAGAGGATGCCGGTTTATGCTACCGAAGACAAGGTTGCTAGCAAGCATCAGAACAGCAGCGCAATTCGTTTACCGCCTCATCCATCGGTTTTGATATGTCCTGTTCCAGTTCCTTTGCAATGGCCAGGGCTTTGCTGTCGGCCGCCACGACGGTCGGGCGGATAAACAGAACACGTGTGCTGCCCGTCTGCTGAATGAGTGTCATGTGTAGGGTACACATAGCCAGCATCTGACAGTAGGCGTGAACGACCCAATTGAAACGTTCGCAGATCTGTCCCAGGACCTCCAACCACAGTTTCCGGTCTCTATCTTCGAGATAGATATCGTCCGGTCCGTCTCCCCGTGAGGTGGCATGGTAGAGGGTGCCGGCAAACTCTATGCGGAGTGGTCTGGCCATGGAGTGAGTCTACTTTCCAGTAAGGCACAATACAAGACCTGACCCCTTCTTTCGTTCGGATATAGCCAAAAAGATGGCCAATAGAATTCAAGCTTGGCACAATGCGCATCTAACCCGACCTACTCAAGTATTGTGCTGAATAGTTACTTCACTATTTTATCATTCCTTAATTATGCCTTCTGCTTCAAATCAGCTTGAGAATATCCACCACCAGCACGCGCATGAAGAACAGCAGGGCGATGGAACCGAACAGCAGATGCCCGATATCGTTTTCGCCATCCTCATTGCGATGGGTCAGGGCGTGGTAGGCAACGAAACCGGTCACCAGCAGAAAGATCCAGTCGATCACGGGGTTATCCATTCAGCAGACAATACGGGGAAAATAGCAGCTTTAGGGCTTGCACAGCAATAAGTTACCGAATTTGGGGCGTCGAGGCGCCCGTCTGGCAAGGGTCGCTACCGGCGTCCTGCCTCCCGCGACACTTGTGCATCCTTGCACATCGCGCGAAAACGCAGGAATATTCATTATCTTTCAAGTTTTCGTAACGTGACCCACAGGGATGTGGGAAATGCCGGTTCCGTCAGGAACATGAACCGGCCAGCCAGACGGGATGGATCGGCGTTCCAAAACGGTAAGTTATTGTTGTGCAAGCCCTTACAGTGACTGCACCAGCACCTATGAACAACATCGAACACGACACCGGACCCTCGGCCACCGGCCAGATCCTCTGTGGCACACGCACCTTCAAAGGGGTGTCACCGGACTCGATCAGGACCCTGGTGGAAAACTCCAGGCTGCGCCCGGTCTCCCCCGGTGAGGCCCTGTTCCGACCCGGGGACAGATATGATCAGCGGCTCTACATCCTGGTGGAAGGCAATATCGTCATGCACCGCCCGTCGGGTAGCCAGGACAGCTGCCAGCCGGGTGATTTCATCGGCCTGGCCAACTATCTGGATGACGACGACTATCATTCCGCCGCAATTGCAACCACCCGCACCATCGTACTGGAGAGCCGGGCAGAGGTGATGCACCGGCTGGAGCAGAAACACCCCGATCTGTTCAATAGTCTCAACCGGGTGATCGCGGCCAAACTACGGGAACGCAGCCCTGACCGCAGCATCACCTCCGGCGCCCTGGCACAGCCTGTCACGCGGGTGATGAAATCACCGGTCGCCTCCTGTGATCCGAAGACCACCCTGCTGGAAGCCTTTCGACTGATGCAAGAGCGCAAGATCGGCAGCATGGTGGTAAAAGATCTGGAGGAGAAGCTGCTGGGGGTGTTGACCTACTCCGGGCTGGCAGAAGTGATGTTGCTGACCGACGCCTCACCCGACGACAGCATCATGAAGGCGGCCTGTGAAACCCCCCGGGTGATCGAGCCGATAACGCCGCTGTGGGAGGCAGAGGAGCTGATGCAGCGCAAAACCGCGAAGTATCTGATCGTGGTGGAGGGGGTGAAACCGGTCGGCATCGTCTCCCAGACCGATATACTGAGAACGCTGATCTACCGCCCCGGCACCCTCAGCAACCGGATCAGGCGCTCTGCCACCCTCAAAGAGCTGGTCGGCCACAGCAGCCAGCTGGCAGACGCTGCCGAAGACGCACGGGAGACCAATCACCGCCCCAGTGCCGCCGTCCGGCTGCTGAGCGAAACCCACTTGATGATTCAACGTCGGGCGATACAGCTCACCCTGGAGTGGATGGAAAGCAAGGGTTACGGCCCCCCCCCGGCGGATTATGCCCTGATCATCATGGGCTCGGGTGGCCGCAGGGAGATGCTGCTCAACCCGGATCAGGACAATGGCATCATCATCGAGGACAGCGCCGCCAAAGAGAACAAGCAGGTGGCCGAGTGGTTCGAGCGTTTCTCCAAGCGGGTCAACAGAAACCTGGACAAGGTGGGTTACATGATCTGCCCCGGGGAGATAATGGCACGCAACCCGATGTACCGAAAGAGCCTCTCCCAATGGAAGAAACAGGTATCCCACATTACTGCGAAACCGACCGAGAAGGCGGCGCGCTGGTCCAACGTGCTGTTCGACTTCGATACCCTGTATGGCAACGATGCCCTGACCATGGAGCTGCGCCGCCACGTGCTGACGGAGATACAGACGAAACCCAGGCTGCTGAAACTGATGGCAGACCACGATGCGGAGGGCCGTCCGGCCATCGGTTTCTTCAACCAGCTGATCATCACCACCAAGGATGAGCAGGGTGAATGGATCGACATCAAACGCAACGGCCTGCGGATCGTCAGTGACGTAGCCCGCGTCTTCGCCCTGCAGAACGGAGTAGCGGTGCAGAACACCTCCGACCGACTGAAGGCCCTGGCACGCATCGGCAAGCTCTCGGACGACTTTACGGTGACCGTGCAGGAGGCCTACGAGGAACTGCTCGACCTGCTGCTGAGCCACCAGATCCGACAGGCCCGTGCCGGCAAGAAGCTGAATAAACTGATCGACCCGGAGAAACTGACACCCCAGAGTCGCGGCACCCTGCGCATGGCCATGCGGGCGGTGAAGCGTTTCCAGGACCGGCTGCAGGATGACTACGGGACGGAGATTTTCTAGCGTTATCGGATCATGGCGAGTGAGCAGTTAGGCGAGATTTTCGGGCGCATCCACGCCGGCCTCAGACGCAACCTGAAGCGGGGAGCGCTGCTGAGCGACCCCTCCATGCTGGCACTGCACCACCGGTTACTGAAGCTGAACCCGAAACGACTGACCCGCCACCCCATCGACGAGACCCGTTTCGTGGTCATCGATACCGAGACCACCGGCTTAAAAGCCTATGCGGGGGACGAGATCTGCTCCATCTCCCTGATCGAGCTGCAGGGGCTGGAATCCACCGGCAGGGAGTTCAACACCCTGATCAACCCGGGACGGGAGATCCCCCCCAGCTCCACCAGGATCCATCACATCACCGATGGGGACGTGATGGACGCCCCGCTGATCGAAGAGGTGTTGCTCGAGGTGGCGGATTTCATCGGCGAGAGCGTCATCGTGGGACACCACATCGGCTTCGACATCCG
Organism: Sedimenticola sp.; assembly: GCA_030619405.1. GTDB lineage: Bacteria > Pseudomonadota > Gammaproteobacteria > Chromatiales > Chromatiaceae > JAUXBK01. Next base: position 3,657 of record JAUXBK010000025.1, read on the forward strand.
GTTTCTCAACAAGATTCTGCAGAAAGAGCTGCTGTGCCGGCTGAAACACCCCTGGCTGGACACTATGCTCCTCTATCTGGTCAGTTCCGGTCAAGTCGGCCACTATACCCTGGAGGAGGTCGCCGATTTCGCTGGGGTGGAGATCCACCAGCGCCACACCGCCCGCGGCGATGCCCTGGCATCCGCCGAGCTGTTTACCCGGCTGGCCCGGCGGCTGACCGAATTCGACAAACCGGTGCAGAGACTGATCGATCGTCAGTATGAGCTGGGGCACTTTTAGGCGCCCATCAAACATAGTAACTTCTCAATAAGTCGGGGCAACCTGGACTTTGTAGGGGGGATACGCGTAGCGCATCCACCATTCATCCTGGGCGTTGCGGTATGCGGGCGGGCCATTGGTGGATGCGGCGCGTATTAAGAGGGGAGCAAGAAAGGAGGTCTGTGGGCGCGCCTTATCCCCCCTACGAAACTGCCCAGGGAGATTGAGAAGTTACTCAAGATAATGATTACCATTTGAAATTCCGGCATGTTTTCATAAATAACAGGAAATAGCGCACGAAGGGGTTAAAATGAGATTCAAGGCACCACCTTTAATAGCCCGCACATCCTGCTCAATTTAAAAAATACAAGGAGATACGATATGGCCGACGAGAAGGTCTACCCGGTTCCCGCTGAATTTGCAGCCCACGCATACATCGATGCCGCCAAATATGAGGCGATGTACAACCGCTCGATCGACGACCCGGAAGGCTTCTGGGGTGACATGGCGGAGGAGTTCGTCTCCTGGTCCGGCAAGTGGAACAAGGTAGTGGACTACAGCTTCGATGCGAACGATCTGCACATCCGCTGGTTCGAGGGTGGCAAGCTGAACGTGGCCTATAACTGCCTGGACCGCCACCTGGAGACCCGGGGTGACCAGACCGCCCTTATCTGGGAGGGCGACGATCCCTCGGTGGACAAGAAAATCACCTACCGCGAACTCCATGAACAGGTCTGCAAACTGGGCAATGTACTCAAGTCCCGGGGGGTAAAGAAGGGCGATCGGGTCTGCATCTACATGCCGATGATCCTGGAAGCCGCGGTGGCCATGCTCGCCTGCGCCCGCATTGGTGCCGTCCACTCCATCGTCTTTGGCGGTTTCTCCCCGGACTCCCTGCGCGACCGCATCCTCGACTCCGACTGTCAGACCCTGATCACCGCGGACGAAGGGGTGCGCGGCGGTAAACCCGTACGCCTGAAGGCGCATGCCGACACCGCACTCGCGGAGTGTCCCAACGTCCACACCTGCCTGGTGGTCAAACACACGGGCGGTAATGTGAACTGGAACGATGGCCGTGACGTCTGGTATGAGGCGCTGATGGCGGATGCCTCCAGCGACTGCCCCCCGGAGGAAATGGACGCAGAGGACCCCCTGTTCATCCTCTACACTTCGGGTTCGACCGGCAAGCCAAAGGGTGTGCTGCACACCACCGGTGGTTATCTGGTGTTCGCCGCTATGACCCACAAGTACACCTTCGACTACAAGGAGGGTGAGGTCTACTGGTGCACCGCCGACGTCGGCTGGGTCACCGGCCACACCTATATCGTTTATGGGCCGCTGGCCAACGGCGCCATCAGCCTGATGTTCGAGGGCATCCCCAACTACCCGGACGTCTCGCGTTTCTGGCAGGTGGTGGACAAACACAACGTCGCCATCTTCTACACCGCCCCCACCGCCATTCGGGCACTGATGCGCTCCGGCACAGAGCCGGTGAAGACGACCTCCCGCAAGTCCCTGCGTCTGCTCGGTACCGTCGGCGAGCCGATCAACCCGGAAGCCTGGGAGTGGTACTACCGGGTGGTGGGTGACGCCCGCTGCCCGATCGTGGACACCTGGTGGCAGACCGAGACCGGCGGACACCTGATCACCCCCCTGCCGGGCGCCACCGACCTGAAACCCGGCTCTGCCTCCAAGCCCTTTTTCGGTGTAGCCCCGGCCATCGTCGACGCCTCTGACGGCACGGTGCTGGAGGGTGCCTGCTCCGGCGCGCTGATCATCACCCGTCCCTGGCCGGGCATGATGCGCACGCTCTATGGCGACCACAAACGTTTCTTCGACACCTATTTCTCCCAGTACCCCGGAAACTATTTCACCGGTGACGGCGCGCGCCGCGACGAGGATGATTACTACTGGATCACCGGTCGCATCGACGATGTACTCAATGTCTCCGGCCACCGTCTGGGTACCGCTGAGATCGAATCGGCCCTGGTACTGCACAAGAAGGTGGCGGAAGCCGCCGTGGTCGGCTACCCCCACGAGATCAAGGGCCAGGGAATCTATGCCTACGTCACGTTGATGGCCGGTGAGGAGTACACCGACGAACTAAAGGCTGAACTGGTAAAACTGGTGCGCAGCGAGATCGGCCCCATCGCCACCATCGACATCATTCAGTGGGCCCCCGGTCTGCCCAAGACCCGTTCCGGCAAGATCATGCGCCGTATCCTGCGCAAGGTGGCCTGCAACGAGATCGACAGCCTGGGCGACATCTCGACCCTGGCCGATCCCTCGGTGGTGGATGACCTGATCGAGAACCGCGCCAACAAGTAAGGCCTCCTTATTCCAGGCAGTGTGAATGAATAAAACAAAAACCCTTCTCGCGCAAAGGCGCAAAGACGCAAAGGAAAAACAAAAAACTGAAAAATGGTTGCTGTTTGCCTCTCTGCTTTCGACAACTAATGTGCTATCGAACAACGAGGGGGACTGTAAATAGACCACTCCAGTGAAAAACCGTGGCAGATACTCTGCGTGTTGTTCGGTGGCTCCCTGCTTCATTCAGGATGACCAGCCAGGCAGCAGTTTTTTACGGATTTTCTTTGCGTCTTTGCGTCTTTGCGCGAGAACGTTTTTATTTTTTAAGGATACATAAATTGAGTCATCTGAAGGTCGGCGTATTCGTGGACGCCGAAAACATCAAGTTCAACGGCGGTTACCAGCTACGGTACGACATCCTGCGGCATTTCGCTGCCCGTGACAACGGCACCCTGCTGCGCCTGAACACCTACCTCGCCTATGACCAGGAGCGGGCCCGGGAGGATGGCGACTACGCCAGAAAATCCCGTACCTACCAGCAGATGGTGCGGGACTTCGGCTGGAAGATCATCGTCAAGATCGTGCGGCGTTTTACCGATGACGAAGGCAACGTCACCACCAAGGCCAACGCCGATCTGGACCTGGCTGTGGATGCCATGCTGCAGGTGGAGAACCTGGACCTGATCCTGCTAGTGACCGGTGACGGTGATTTTCTGCAGCTGGTCACAGCACTACAGAACCGGGGCTGCCGGGTGGAACTGCTGGGTTTCAAGAATGTATCCAAACAGTTGCAGCGACAGGTCGATGCCTTCTACCGCGGCTACCTGATCCCCGACCTGCTCCCTTTCCCTCAGGAGCCACGCAATGAGTGGGGCAAGACCGGCTCCCTGGTGCGCGGCGTCTGCACCAAGTGGTTCCCGGACAAAGGCTATGGTTTTCTCCGTTTCATCCGCGAGATCTCGCCCCATCTCTGGGTTACCGATCCCCGGGAGGAAAACTCCCCCTATGTCAGCGTCTTCTGTCACGTCAATGAACTGACGGAGAGCGTCTCGGCGGATGCTCTGATGAGCCGGGAGACGGTGGTGGAGTTCTACCTCAAGGAGAGCGAAGTGGACGAAGGGCTGATCGCCACCAACGTCCGGATGATCTATTCGGCCAAGTGAAAGGTAACCGTTCAGTCCCCCCTCCTAAAATCCCCTCTCCCTCAGGGAGAGGGGGCAATGAACTCCAAAACTTGATTTACTAACCGGCACTCTGCCGGTTGGGGCAACGACTCAATAGAATCCCTGCAGATACCAGCGCCGCTCTCCCCTCAGCTCCCGGTAGAGCCAGAGCCGCCCCCCGGCCGGAGTACGAGCCGCAAAATAGTCTCGTGCAACCGGTGCCCCATCCCACCAGCCGGCCTCGATGCGTTCCCGTTCCCCTTCCAGCACCAGGCGACCATGCCACCAGGGACGCCCCTCCTGTTCCTCCAGCGGCACTGGTTCCGGCAGCAGCCACAGAGGCCGCTCCCCCCGCAGCTGCCACACTACGTCCATCCCCGCCTGCCTTCCCGGGGTACAATGGCACCAGGCCCGCTCCGGCCGGTGGTCCGGTACCAGCCTGATACCTGTCACCGCCTGCTCTCCCAGCCGTGCCCGCAGCCGCTCCAGCAGCTGCTCTCCTGCCTCCGGCTCTGACCCTGCCCGGGCATCGAACAACACCCCTGGCCGACCCGCCAGGGGCTCGAGTCGCTCCACCGTCAACCCGATCTCCCGTACCGGCGCCGGCAGCACCAGCCGTTCCAGCCGTTCCTGCAACAGTGTCTGCAGCCGCTCCGGACAGCGTTCGGGGGAGAGCAGACCAAGCCGGAACCGGGTCACCTCTCCCCGGGGGTGCACCAGTCGCCACTCCAGCTGCAAGGTACCGGCCTGTCGAGCGGTCAGAAAACCGGACAGCTGCAGGATCAGGCGATGGGCGGCAAACTGCAGCGCCGCCACACTCTCCACCTCGGCGGGCAGCTCCAGGTGACGGTGAAAACGGGCGGGCGGGCGAAACAGGGGACGGGGATCCGGCCTCCGGCCCAGCAGCCGGTCGAGCTGATCCAGAAACGCCCTCCCCAGGCGGCGCCCCAACCCCGGCCCCGGCAACTGCAGCAGGTCACCAAGGCACATCATCCCCATATTCTGCAGTGCCTCCTGCTGCTCCCGTGGCAGTGGCAACTGCTGCAACGACAGAGAGGCAAGGTGCCGGTGCAGCCCCGGCAGGTCCCGGATCATTTTCTGCCGCCCCGCTTCCGCCAGCAGCAGGGCACCAGCCGGGGTCGGCGCCATACAGAGAATGGCGTGATGCCCCATTTCATTCAGCCCCTCCCGGACCTGGCGCAGCAGCGGCAGAGTGCCGCCAAACAGGCGCTTGCTGCCCTGCATCTCCAGCAGCAGGCCCCGGGGTGGTGCCAGCACAATCTGCGAGCTGAAACGGCCGGCCCACAGCGCCAGCCCCTCCAGCAGATGGGCCTCCCTCCCCGCATCCCGCCGCCGGACCCGCAGTGACCCCGACAGCGCCCGCGCCGCCCCGATCCGCATGCCCGGCACGATCCCGGCCGCTGCAGCTGCCTCATTGCAGAGCAGGATGGCGGGATGTCCCGCCACCCGGTCGCTCACCGCCAGCGGCGCCCGGGCATCTGTCGGCGCCAGTGCCTCCAGGGAGAGAGCGGGGAGATGGATGGCGAGCCAGTGCATAGATTCTATATTCTGACTTCTGATTCCTGACCTCTGCTCTCCACCACGACGCTGCCCCCCCGTCCCTGCCGCTGTTTGAGGATATCCACCGCCAGCCTCTCATCCGACCGCCTCACCCGCAGCCGGAGGGCGGCAGGGGAGAATCTCTCCGTTCCCGCTCCGGAGTGAAACAGAAAGCCGATACCTCCCCCCGCCTCGGCAGCCAGCTGCAGGCGGCGCAACCGGGCCCCCGTCGGCCGCCGGGGCCAGGCCAGTACCGCACCGCAGACGCCGGAGCGCAGCGCCTGCTCCAGCGCCCAGAGCCGCTCCGGTTCTGTGGGGGGAGTGAGCAGCAGCAACCGGGCGGGATCAACCCCCCCGGCGGCAAAAGCCGGGGCATAGGGGATCCAGGGAGGAGCCACCAGAACGATCCAGCGGAACTCCCGAGCAAGCACCGCGAGAGCGGGCAGCAGCAGCTCCACGTCACCACTGCCCGCACCATCGGGGAGAATCTCCACCAGGGCCCCCCGGGGCCAGCCACCGGCCGCCAGCGCCGTATCGAGCGGACCGAAACCGGAGGCGATGACCGGCAGCCGAGGAGAAACCGGTACCTTCCCACGCCAGAGATCGGTACGCTGCTGCAGCAGGTTCTCCAGGACTCCGCTCCGGCCGGAGTCGACGGGTATCCGCATAGTCTTGAAATGCCCTCATCAAACATCAAGTAAAATTTTGTTTTAATTAATAATAATGACCAATTTTCAGTCTTTCGAGACATCTGCCTGCTGATGCGGTTCGTTCCTCACCGCATCCTGCGCCTACCTGACCTGCCGGACCCGTGACTTTCCTGAGAGCGGAACATCCAGGTCACCACGCAGCAACCCGACTCCCAGCCCCTCGATCACCAGCGCCTGAGAGCGCAGATCCACTTCGATCGGGGAAAATTCCGGGTTTTCCGGCAACAACTGCACCCGATGCCGCCAGCGTCCATGCCGCCGGAACCGTTTCACCGTTACCTCGTCCTCCAGACGGGCCACCACGATCTGACCGTTTTCCGCCTCCTGAACCCGGTGTACCGCCAACAGATCGCCATCCAGGATGCCCGCCCCCCGCATACTCATACCCTGCACTCGCAACAGATAATCGGCCCGTGGCCGGAACAGGCTGTCATCGATCGCATAGTGACCCTCGACATGCTCTTCGGCCAGAATCGGGCTGCCTGCTGCCACTCGGCCCACCACCGGCAGCCCTTCCGGTCGTGCCGACTCCAGCAGGCGGATACCCCGAGAGGTCCCCTTCAGCAGTTCGATGGCCCCCTTGCGGGCGAGCGCCTTCAGGTGCTCCTCCGCCGCGTTCAGAGAGCGAAAACCGAAAGCGTCGGCGATCTCCGCCCGGGTGGGGGGGAAACCCGTATTCTCCAGCTGCTGCCGGATCAGCTCGAGAATCTGGCGCTGGCGCGGTGTCAGTTTCATCTCATATCCTGTTACGACCATTGATACTGTAATTATATACAGTACTGTAATTATATACAGCACACCTGAAACTACAAGCATGGGTCAGGGGCGGAATGCGGACAGATTTCAGCTATCCCCCGGGAAAGAGTAGAATGCCGCTTTTCCCTGCGACGAACCTACCATGCCAAGCCTGCTGGAAGTAAGCCGACTGACGAAGCGGTATCAGGAGGTAAGGGCGGTAGATGGCATCGACCTTGCGATAGAGCAAGGCACCTGCTTTGGCCTGCTGGGGCCCAACGGGGCCGGCAAGACCACCACGGTGGAGATGATGGAGGGAATACTGTCCCCCAGCTCTGGTGAGATCCGCTACCGGGGCCGGCCCATCGGCCCTGAATTCCGCGACGATGCCGGTATCATGTTCCAGAATACGGCGTTGCAGGAGTACATCAAGGTACGGGAGGCATTGTCGCTGTTTCGTGCCTTCTACCCCCGCACCCGTCCCTTGGAAGAGCTGATTGAATGTTGCGCTCTGGGAGGATTTCTGGAACGGGACGTGCGACATCTCTCCGGCGGCCAGCGACAGCGCCTGCTGCTGGCCATCGCCCTGATCAACGATCCGGAGGTGCTGTTTCTCGACGAGCCCACCACCGGCCTCGACCCCCAGTCCCGGCGCAACTTCTGGGAGCTGATCCACAGCATCAAATCAGAGAACAAGACAGTACTGCTGACCACCCACTACATGGAAGAGGCCTACGAACTCTGTGATCAGATCGCCATCATGGACCATGGCCATATCATCGCTCAGGGCTCTCCCCGGGCGCTGTTGAAAAAGCACTTCGACAACGCGGTAATCTCCCTGCCCGCCGCCGACGTCCCGGAAGAGCTGGACCAGGATCCACTCCTCAGCCTGCACCGCTGCAACGGTCATGTCGAGATCCTCAGTGAGGATATGGATGCCAGCATCCACCACCTGATCGGCCAGGGAGTCTCCCTGACCCACCTGCAGGTGCGCTCACGCACCCTGGAGGATCTGTTCCTGGAGCTCACCGGCCGGGAACTTCGTGCCTGATGGAGATAACTGGCAGAAGATGACCTCGGGAGAATGTAGAATCAGTATGTCCGTTCACGGGATAAAAAGAGATTCAGCCGCGGATTAACGCGGATTACACACGGTTAAAGCTAATGGCCCAAAGATGACGCACAATTGCTCAAGGTTGAAGACTGATGGGACGGATATCGGGCTGCCAATCAATGTATACACCCTAATCAGGAGAGTTCAAGCGACTTGTTTCATCAAATAGATCCGTGTTTTATCCGCGTTGATCCGCGGCTATTTTATTGTTCGTGAACGCATACGAATCAGGATATCCTCATGCTCTCCCTGAAACGTTTCCTGGCCGTTCTCTCCGCCCGTAACCGGGAATTCCTGCGTGACCGCATGGCTATCTCCTGGAACATCGTGCTACCGGTGCTGATCGTGATGGGGTTCGCATTTGCCTTCACCTCCGACAACAGCGACCTGTTCAAGGTGGGGGTAGAGGGAGAGGCGAAACAGGCCCCAGCGGCGGCCGCCTTCCTCGCCACCCGGCATATCCGCTTCATCCCGGTCGATGACCTGCAGACCGCCATCACCAAGGTGGAACGTCATCAACTGGACATGCTGCTGGCGCTGAAACAGAAGCGTTACTGGACCAACGACACCTCGGCCAATGGCTATATCCTGGAGCGGCTGCTGCAGAGCTCCGGTGCCGGGTTCACGCGCCAGAGCGTCTCTGGTGAGGCGATCCGTTATGTGGACTGGCTGGTTCCCGGGGTACTGGGGATGAATATCATGTTCAGCTCCCTGTTCGGAGTCGGTTATGTGATCGTGCGCTACCGCAAGAATGGCGTGCTGAAGCGACTCAAGGCCACCCCGCTGACCCCGCTGGAGTTCCTCTCCGCCCAGGTGACCTCGCGCCTCTGGCTGATCGTACTGGTGACCTCGATGGTCTACGCCGGCACCAACCTGTTCGTCGGTTTCCGCATGTACGGCTCCTACCTCACCCTGCTGCTGGTACTGGTGCTGGGTACCCTGAGCATGATCAGCCTGAGCCTGATTGTGGCCGCCCGCATGTCCAACGAAGAGGCGGCCAACGGCCTGCTCAATCTGCTCAGCTGGCCCATGATGCTGCTCTCCGGGGTCTGGTTCTCCCTGGAAGGCTCACCCGCCTGGGTCCTGCAGCTGGCCCAGACACTGCCTCTCACCCACGTCATCGACGCCGCCCGCGCCGTGATGATCGACGGCGCCAGCCTGGCCGGCATCAGCCACCACCTGCTGATCCTGCTGGGGATGACCGCCCTGTTCATAACGCTGGGGGCTCGCGCGTTCCGCTGGGAATAGGGGCAGGTACTAGGTGCTAGGTACTAGGTACTAGGAAAAGCATAAACAACTCTTGATTGAGGTTCTTGCAAAATACCCCCTCTCCCTTCGGGAGACGACTGCAGGGATGGGTCCATATATGCAGGAGGTAGAGTAACGCAAGGAGCAGTTACCGAGGGTTGGGGTGAGGGGAATAAAAGTAACTTCTCAATCTCCCGGGGCAGTTTCGTAGGGGGGATAAGGCGCGCCCACAGGCCTCCTATTGTGCACCGCACTTATGCGCGCTGCATCCACCACTGGTCTGCCCGTATACCGCAACGTCCGGGTGGTGTATGCGCTTCGCTTATCCCCCCTACAACGTCCAGGTTGCCCCAACTTATTAAGAAGTTACGAATAAAAAAGATAACACTTTGATTTTAATCACCCTCACCCTGGCCCGCAGGCAGTGCTGAATAGTTACGAATCAGGTTTGTTTTTGCTTTTCCTAGTACCTAGTACCTCGTACCTAGTACCTGTTTCACTTACCCGGCCGAACCAGCCCGCCCAGTCCCATCTCCTCCAGATTCGCTTCCAGGAAGCGCCGTATCTGTCCTGTTTCTTCCATGCGCAGGACTACCTGCAGCAGTTGCCGGGCACGGGAACGGCTGAAACTGCGGATCACCCATTTCACCTTCAGCAGGGAGCCGGCACTCATGCTCAGGGCGTCGACGCCCATCCCCAGCAGCAGGATGGAGGCCAGCGGGTTGCCGGCTATCTCACCGCAGATGCTGACCGGGCAGTCGTGTGCCCGGGCACTTTCCAGAATCTGGACCAGCGCTCGCAGCACCGCCGGATGCAGGTCGTCGTAGAGTTCGGCAACCCGCGGGTTGTTACGATCGACCGCCAGCAGATACTGGGTGAGGTCGTTGGTGCCCACTGAGAGAAAATCCACCCGCTGGGCCAACTCCCCGGAGAGATAGACGGCGGCAGGTACCTCCACCATGACACCGATCTGCGGCATGATCAGCGCATGGCCCTCCTCCAGCAGTTCGTCACGGGCCCGCTGGATCAGCAGCACCAGCTCATCCACTTCGGTGACCGAACTGATCATGGGCAGCATGATCCGCAGATTTTCCAACCCCTCTGAGGCCAGCAGCATGGCCCGGATCTGGGTCAGGAAGATCTCCGGGTGATCCAGGGAGATACGGATACCCCGCCAGCCCAGAAACGGGTTGGACTCCTCCACAGGAAAGTAACTGAGCGGTTTGTCGCCACCGATATCCAGGGTGCGCAGCACCACCGGCCGCGGAGCAAAAGCCTCCAGGACCTTGCGATAGTTGGCCACCTGAGTCCGCTCCGCCGGAAAGCGGTCCCGCACCATGAATGGGAGTTCGGTACGATAGAGTCCAACACCCTCGGACTCACTGGTCCCCAGCGAGCTCATCTCCGACACCAGCCCGGTGTTCAGATAGAGCGGCATCCGGTAGCCATCGGTCGTCTCTGCCGGCAGCCGGCACAGCGCCTGCAGCTCCTGTGACAGGGCACGCTCCTCACGGACCAGCCGCTGGTACTCTCTCTGCACCGTGTGCGAGGGGGAGACATAGACTCGGCCGCGGTAACCATCGATGATCACCGCCCGCCCATCCATGCGCCCCACCGGCAGATCGGAGACACCCATCACCGCCGGCACACCGATGGCCCGGGCCAGAATGGCGATATGGGAAGAGCTGGAACCGGTCGAGGAGATGATGCCCGCCAGGCGTTCATGGGGGACCTCTGCCAGTTCCATGGCACTCACGGCCTCACCCACCAGGATAGTGCTGTCCGGGTACTCCACCTCTCTCGGGGTGTCACTCTGCAGGTGAGTCAGGACCCGCCGGCCCAGATCGCGTATATCAGATGCCCGTTCCCGCAGATAGATATCATCCATCTTATCGAACACCCGGGCATGCTCTTCGATGGTGTGGTGCAGTGCCGACTGCACCCACTCCCCGTGGCGGATCCGCTCCTCGATCTGATGTACCAGGGAGTCCCCACCCAACATCAACAGCAGGGCATCGAACAGGGCCTGCTCCTCTGCCGCCAGCACCTCTCCCAGCTGGTGCTGGAGCCGTCGCAGATCCTTCTCCACCTGGGCCACCGCCGCCTGAAAACAGGCTATGTCCCGCTCCGGATCCTGGCTGCCCCGATCCGGCACTGCATCCAGATCCGCCGGTGGATAGGCCACCACCAGGGTGCCGATGGCGACACCCTCGGCACTGGGCAGCCCCTGCAGAAAACGGGTTGGTACCGGCGACACCCCCAGTACGCCGGCCAGCTCCCCACTCGCCTGTGCATGGGTAATGGCCCCTGCGAGCTGAGTCGCCAGGGTAAACAGGAAGGTCACCTCATCGTCTTCGAACTGCCGTGGCTTGCGCTGTCGTGCCACCAGCACCCCCAGTACCTTCCGATTCTGAATAATAGGAACGCCGAGGAAGCCGTGATAGGGCACTTCTCCGGATTCGGCGCTGAACAGGTAACGGGGATGACTGGGTGCATCATCCAGATTGATGGGTTCCGCCCGTTCACAGACCAGCCCGACCAGGCCCCGGTGCAGTGGCATGCTGACCCGGCCCACCGCCTGTTGCCGCAGCCCACGGGTTGCCCGTAACACATGCCGACGCCGTTCGAAGTCAGTCAGATAGATGGAGCAGACGTCGGAGTGGGTGGCCTGCTTGACCTGCTCGACAATCACCTGCAACGCCGCCCCCAGATCGGGGGCATCGTTCACATCCTGTATGATTCGGTGCAACGTCTCGAGCATGGAGATACCGGGTATACCTTAGGGCCCGCGAAACAATAAGTTCCTGAGTTTGGACCGTCGATCCCGCAGGCGGCTCATCGACGGTTGTGGCGCAGATAATTGGTGCGGGAACGGTTGGGTGCCCCTTCGGGGAACAGCAACGGCGCAAGCTCCTGCAGCGCCCGGTCATAGACCCAGCGCTTGAAATAGACCACCTCACGCAGTGGCTGCCAGTATTTGACCCACCGCCAGCTGTCGAACTCCGGCTTGGAGGTGTGGTCGAGACAGAAATCAGTCTCACTGCACAAAACACGGAGCAGAAACCAACGCTGCTTCTGGCCAATGCAGAGTGGCTGACAGTTGTGCCGGATAAAACGCTTCGGCAACCGGTAACGCAACCAGTCGCCGGTCACCCCCATTATCTCCACCTGGTGGGGTTCCAGACCCACCTCCTCCCCCAACTCCCGGTACATCGCCTGTTCCGGCGACTCTTGATCCTTGATGCCCCCCTGGGGAAACTGCCAGGCATTCTGACCCACCCGCCGCCCCCAGAACAGCTGCCGCTGCTGATTGCACAGGATAATGCCAACATTGGGTCGGTACCCTTGGGAATCGATCAATTGAAAACCTGTTTTCTGATTGTTCGCCCAATTCTTTCATAATCTCACCAATACAGGCAACCACCCCATTTCCCACCGGGTCTGTCCGGATCGGGTAGAATCACCCGACTACTCTAAATTGTCTAACCTAGGAGCAACTACCTTTGGCACTGGCCATCTTCGACCTCGACAATACCCTTCTGGGCGGGGATTCCGACTATCTCTGGGGCACCTTCCTGGCCGAAACCGGTGTGGTGGACAGGGAATTCTACCAGCGGGAGAACGCCCGCTTCTTCCGGGAGTACACTGCGGGGACCCTGGACATCCACGAATTCCTCCGTTTCTCCCTGCGTCCCCTGAGTGAACACCCGATGACCGAGCTGCGGGCATGGCGGGATCGGTTTCTGCAGGAGCGGATAGACCCCATTATCCTGCCACAGGCAAGGGAACTGGTGGAGAAGCACCGGCAGGCCGGCGATACGCTGATGATCATCACCGCCACCAACGCCTTCGTCACCACACCGATCGCCGAGCGGCTGGGCATCCCCCACCTGATCGCCACCGACCCCGAGATCGAGGATGGCCGTTATACCGGGGAGGTGGCCGGCCTGCCCACCTTTCAGGGGGGAAAGGTGGAACGTCTGAACCAGTGGCTGGAGGAGAACGACCGGGGATTGTCCGGAAGCAGCTTCTACAGCGACTCTCACAACGACATTCCGCTGCTGGAACGGGTGGAAAAACCGGTGGCCGTGGATCCGGACGCAGGGCTGGCCGCCCACGCCACCAGGCAGGGGTGGCCGATCATCAGCCTGAGGGGAGGTGAAGACGTAGGACCGGGGACCGAGGACCGAGGACCGAAAACAGGATGACGGAGCCATAGACAAGCAAGGCGCGTAATTTAATCTTTTCCAAGCCCCTAAGGGCTCGCGCCAGAATAAGTTTACATTTACGGGCGCCTCGACGCCCCAAATCCGGTAACTTATTACTGTGCAAGCCCTCAGTCCCGGTGCGATGCCAACTGATTCCGGCGCGCACCGCAAACGGTGCACACCCTACTACAGACTTCGCCATTTCCATCTAAAATCGTCTTAATAAATGGACAGGATTTACAGGTTTATGTAGTTCTGTAAATCCTGAACAATCCTGTAAATCCTGTCATTTTTTTGGTGCCCGCACCGGGCTGTCCTCGTTGCAGAGTGTCCAATTTTCGTCTGAAAATGCATTTTTTTATTAGAACTATTAAGTTATATATCCCTGACTAATCATGGTGTTGAGGTCTGTACTACGGGTTATCCACTGTCTTCCGTCTTCTGTCTTCTGTCTTCTGCCCCCTGTCTTCTGTCCCCTGTCCCCTGTCTTCTGTATCCTGTCTTCTGCTTGCCGCTCTCTGCC
>JAUXBK010000229.1 GCA_030619405.1 Sedimenticola sp.
CAATAAATTATTTTCGGTTTTTAGTTTTTGCTTTTCCTTTGCGACTTTGCGTCTTTGCGCGAGAACGCTTTTGACCTTGGTGTCGTTCAGCGTCCGTAATGCTTTTCGTAGTAGCTGCGGTAATCACCGTCGCGGACGCGTTCCCACCACGCCTGGTTTTCCAGGTACCAGTTGATCGTCTGTTCAATGCCGGTTTCGAAGGTAAAACTGGGTTTCCAACCCAGTTCACGGTTCATCTTGCCCGCATCGATGGCGTAGCGGCGGTCGTGGCCAGGGCGGTCTTTGACGTAGGTGATCAGTTCCGCCTTGGGTTGGTCGCCGGGACGCAGCTGATCCAGCCGCTGGCAGATGGTCTTGACGATGTCGATGTTGGCCCACTCATTGACGCCGCCGATGTTGTAGGTCTCACTCAGGCGGCCACCCCGCAGCACGGCATCGATACCCCGGCAGTGGTCCTCCACGTGCAGCCAATCACGAATCTGCATCCCGTCGCCGTATATGGGCAGGGGTTTGCCCTCCAGTGCATTGATGAAGACCAGCGGGATCAGTTTTTCAGGGAACTGATAGGGGCCATAGTTGTTGGAGCAGTTGGTGGTGAGCACCGGTAACCCGTAGGTGTGAAAATAGGAACGGACCAGGTGGTCAGATGCGGCCTTGGAGGCAGAGTACGGGCTGTTGGGGGCAAACGGGGTCTGTTCTGTGAACGCCGGATCATCCGGCCCCAGTGTGCCATACACCTCGTCGGTGGAGACATGCAGGAAGCGACACTTCCTGCTGTCACCTTTCCAACTCTCTCTTGCCGCCTCCAGCAGGTTGAAGGTGCCGAATACATTGGTTCTGATAAATGCTTCAGGCCCGGTAATAGAGCGATCCACGTGGGACTCGGCGGCAAAATGCACCACGGTGTCGATGCCCTCCTTCCCGAACAGCCGCTTCACCCCCTCCCCATCACAGATGTCGCCATGGACGAAGCGATAGTTGGGTGATTCATCCACCCCGTCCAGATTCTCCAGGTTACCCGCATAGGTCAGGGCATCGAGGTTGACGACCCGGTCTTCCGGGTGGTTGTGTATCCAGTAGCGGACGAAGTTGGAGCCGATAAAGCCGGCACCGCCGGTAACCAGTAATGTTTTCATCGCGTATTACCTCGAAGATTTCATCAATTTGTGCCGAGATCGCTTAGGATATTGCTTTCACAAGGAAATTTTCGAAGCAATGGCGTATCGGCGATTACGGCTGACTGAAAAAATATTCCTTGTGGGAGCAAGAGACAAGCGAGATCGGTACAAATTTGTGGAAGATTCGAGTTACCTGCTTGATGCTTTGAGCATGGCCGTGAGGCTCTGACGCCAGTGGGGGATATCGTAGCCAAGGATGGCGCGGATCTTCTGCTTGCTCAGTACCGAATAGGCCGGGCGGGCAGCGGGGGTCGGAAAATCTGCGCTGGGAATCGGTCGCACCCGCTTGACCCGGATCGGGTAGCCCAGTCGCCGGGCCATGATCACGATCTCCTGGGCAAAATCGTACCAGGAGGCGACGCCCTCGTTGGTGAAGTGCCAGGTACCCGGGTGATCACCCTTTATCAGCACCAGAATCGCATCTGCAATATCGGCGGTCCAGGCCGGGGTACCGACCTGGTCGTCCACCACTGTCAGTTCATCGCGTTCCGCCGCCAGCCGCAGCATGGTCTTTACGAAGTTATTGCCGTGCTCGCCGTAGACCCAGGCAGTGCGCAGGATGATCGCCTCCGGGAGCACCTCGCGGACCCCTTGTTCCCCCTCCCACTTGGACTGGCCATAGACCCCCAGCGGGTTTGCCCCGTCCCCTTCCTGGTAGGGGTGGGACTGGTTGCCATCAAAGATAAAATCGGTGGAGACCTGCAGCAGGCGGCCGCCGTAGCGCTTGACCCCCTCCGCCACTGCCTTCGCACTGTCCCGGTTGACCTGAAAGGCCAGTTCGGGCTCTTCCTCCGCCCGATCCACCCGGGTGTAGGCGCCACAGTTGACTACCCAGTCCGCCTGCTGCTCGGCGATCCCCGCCGCCACCTGCTCCGGGTTGGCGAAATCCAGTTCACCTCGGCCGATGCCGATCACCGCGACATTGGCCGATTGTAGTTTCAACATCAACTCCCGGCCCAATTGACCGGCAACACCTGTTACCAATACTTTCATGTCGATGCCTCGTAGCGGGGCAGATCTGCCGCATCCAACTCCTTCAGCAGCCGGTTCTCCCTGTCTTTATCGGAGATCAGGAAATCGTTGCCCGGCCACTGGATGCCAATCTCCGGATCGTTCCAGAGGATGCCATGCTCATCTTCAGGGAGATAGAAGTCGGTGCACTTGTAGAGAAAGTCCGCGCTTTCGCTGAGCACGGAGAAACCGTGGGCGAAACCCGGCGGCACATAGAGCTGCCTGTGGTCCTCATCATTCAGCTCCATTCCCACCCATCGACCGAAAGTGGGAGAACCCCGGCGGATATCCACCGCCACATCGAATACCCGGCCGGCGGTTACCCGCACCAACTTGCCCTGGGGCTGTTTCAGCTGGTAGTGCAGACCCCGCAGCACCCTATGCCGGGAGCGGGAGTGATTATCCTGCACGAACGACACATCGAGGCCCTGCTCCGCATACTTTCCCGCATGCCAGGTCTCCATGAAAAAGCCACGTGCGTCACCGAACAGATCGGGTTCGACGAGCAGCACTTCCGGGATTGCCGTCGGCGTAATCTTCATGCCTTTTCCCTCTCCTGCTCTACCAGCTCCAGCAGATAGCGGCCATAGCTGTTCTTGGACATGGGTCCGGCCAGCACCTCGAGCTGCCCGGCATCTATATAACCCATACGGTAGGCGATCTCTTCCACGCAGGAGATCTTCAGCCCCTGGCGCTGCTCCACCGTCTCGATAAAGGTAGCCGCCTGCAGCAGGGACTCGTGGGTCCCGGTGTCCAGCCAGGCCGTGCCCCGCCCGAACATCTCCACGTGCAGGGCATTCTGCTCCAGATAGATATTGTTGACGCTGGTGATCTCCAGTTCTCCCCGGGCAGAGGGTTTCAGGTTGGATGCGATGTCGACCACCTGGTTGTCGTAGAAATAGATACCGGTAACGGCGTAGTGGGAGCGGGGCTGCTCCGGTTTCTCTTCGATGCTGATCGCCCTGCCCTCCCGATCGAACTCCACCACGCCATAGCGTTCCGGGTCTCGCACCCGGTAGGCAAACACCGTGGCTCCCTCTCCGCGGGCCGCCGCTCTAACCAGCTGGGTCGAAAGACCATGCCCGTAAAAAATGTTGTCTCCGAGGATCAGGGAGCAGCTGTCATCACCGATGAAGTCACGCCCGATGATGAAGGCCTGAGCAAGGCCCTCCGGGTTGGGTTGTTCAGCATACTCCAGGGTCAACCCGAGCTGACTCCCATCCCCCAGCAGACGCCGGAACAGGGGCAGGTCCTGTGGGGTGGAGATGAGCAGTATCTCCCGGATCCCTGCCAGCATCAGGGTAGAGAGGGGGTAGTAGATCATGGGTTTGTCGTAGATCGGCATTAACTGCTTGCCGACCGCACGAGCCAACGGGTAGAGCCGGGAGCCGGATCCACCGGCGAGGATGATACCTTTCATTTTCTGGACCCCAGGTTTTCGATTA
>JAUXBK010000052.1 GCA_030619405.1 Sedimenticola sp.
CGAGTTTTTCCATGCGTTTTCTGCATTCTTTGCTCGACCGGCTGATTCAACGCGGTGTATTGCGGGTTTATGATCATACGGGCCAACTGCACCTGTTCGGGGGAACCGGGAGCGATCCGGTTGTGACTATCCGGATTCACGACAAGTCCCTGTACACAAAGCTTTTCCTTAAACCCGAATTGAGCGCTGCGGAGGCCTATATGGACGGCGAGCTGACATTCGAGGAGGGTTCGACTCTGCTCGATTTTCTCACTCTCATGGTGCTCAACCGCAAGAACATGGGCAATCATCCGGTACAAAAAGCCGTAAAACGTATCCGCAGGGGGCTGAAGCGCTTCAACGAGTTCAACCCCATCTCGAAAGCCCGTGACAATGCAGCCCATCACTACGATCTATCGGAAAAACTCTATCGCCTGTTTCTGGATGAAGATATGCAATACACCTGTGCCTATTTTCATCGCCCAAACGACACGCTGGAGCAGGCACAATTGCAGAAAAAACGCCGTATCGCTGCCAAGCTGGAAGTGGAAGATGGCATGGAGGTGCTCGATATCGGGTGTGGCTGGGGAGGTCTGGCGCTCTATCTGGCGCAGGTCGCCAATGTTCAAGTAACCGGAATCAGTCTTGCCAAAGAACAGCTGCGTGTCGCCACAGCGCGGGCCGATAAAATGGGCTTGAGTGACCGTGTGAAGTTTGTCTATCGCGATTACCGCGAGGTGGATGAAACGTTCGATCGGGTTGTCTCCATTGGCATGATGGAGGCGGTGGGGGCGCAGCACCTCGATGATTATTTTGGCAAGGTGCGGGATATGCTCAAGCCAGGAGGACGGGCGCTGATCCACTCGATCGGCCGGCAGACACCACCTGGCTCCACCAACGCCTTCATTCAAAAATACATCTTTCCCGGTGGCTATGTGCCAGCGCTTTCAGAATCTTTCGCCTCGGTAGAGCGGGTTGGTCTATGGGTCGGTGACTGCGAAATCTGGCGTATGCACTATTATTATACGATCATGAACTGGCGCGAGCGCTTTCTTGACCACTGGAACGATGCGAAGGAGATCTATGACGAACGATTCTGCCGGATGTGGGAGTTCTACCTCACTGGCGTCGCGCTCGGGTTCAGATACGGGCACAATTTCGTATTTCACCTGCTGCTCGGACATGAGCGCGAGGACATACCGATACGCCGGGATTTTATCGCGCAGAACGAACGGATGCTGATCGAGCGGGGTCTATAGGGCTGGGACGGGGGTTCCGGCTCGCGCCGTGGGAGGCTACTGCATCAGCCGCGCTGGCGGATCGAAACCCGCTACAGTCGAGGCCGATTTTTCCATCTCCTGCAGTTTTTTCTTCAGCGCATCGAAAGGGAGTGGTCTGCTGAAAAGATAGCCCTGCAGAAGGTCACACTGGTTCTGCTGCAGAAACAGCAACTGCTGTTCCGTCTCCACGCCTTCCGCCACTACCTTCAGGTTGAGTTTGTGCGCAAGCACGATAATGGCCGCGGTGATCTCCATGTCGTCCGTGTCCCAGGGAATATCCTTTACGAAGGAACGGTCCACTTTCAACTGATCCACCGGGAAGTGTTTCAGGTAGCTCAGTGACGAGTAGCCGGTTCCGAAGTCGTCTATTGAGAGTGACACCCCCAGCGCCTTGAGCCGCTTAAGCATATCGATCGGGTTCAGGCTCTCCCCCAGCAGCATGCTTTCGGTGATCTCCAGATGGAGCCGCTCGCCCTCCAGCCCATGGCGGTTGAGGGCCTCTTCCATCTGGCGGGCCAGGTCGGGATCGTTGAACTGCCTTGCCGAGAGATTGACCGAGACGCTAAGGTTGCTGTCAAACGCCTGGTCCAGACGTTTGATATCCCGACACGCTCGTTGCAACACCCATCTGCCGATGGCGTTGATGATCGAGGACTCCTCGGCAACGGAAAGAAACGCGGCGGGTGGCAGTATGCCGCGTGTGGGATGACGCCAGCGCAGCAGCGCCTCTACCCCGATCACCCGTCTGTCCTTCATCTGCACCAGGGGCTGGTAGAAGAGTTCAAACTGGCCCTGATCGACCGCTTCAATCAACTCCCGTTCCAGCAGCACGCGCTGGGCGATCTCTTCGTTCATACACTGGGAGAAGAACTGGAAATTGTTTCTCCCGCTCTCTTTGGCCTGGTACATGGCCAGGTCTGCATTCTTCATCAGCACGCCCGCATCTCTGCCGTCCTCCGGGGCCAGGGTGATCCCAATGCTGGTGGTCACGGAGACCTCACGCCCCTCCAGTGTGAAGGGTGTCTGCATGGCTTCGATAATCTTCCGGGCGACCATAGTGGCGGGTTGGGCCCCATCGATCTTCTCCAGCAGGATGGTGAATTCATCGCCACCCAGCCGGGCAATGGTGTCATTTTTTCTGATCACCTGCTGCAACCGGCTGGATACTCGCTTGAGCAGCCTGTCTCCGGCATCGTGACCCAGGGTGTCGTTGATTCGCTTGAATTGATCCAGATCCAGGAACATCAGGGCGATGCCACTGTTTGTGCGCTCGAACGCCATGATCGCCCGCTCCAGGCGGTCCCGGAACAGCCGCCGGTTGGGGAGGCCGGTCAGGGTATCGAAAAATGCCAGCTGCTCCATCTCTTCGTTGGCCTTCACCAGATGGCTGATATCCTCACTGGAGGCGACGAAGTTGGATATCTTTCCATCGTCTCCGATGATTGGTGCGATGGAGAGCCTGCTCCAGTAGAGCTCACCGTTCTTGCGTCGGTTGCGCATGTCGCCCACCCAGGAGTCACCGGCGAGGATGGTCGACCAGAGGTCCTGATAGGTGGATTGAGAGGTCTCGCTCGAGCGAAGGAGTGCGGGGGTCTTGCCCGTTACTTCGTTCAGCGGGTAGCCGGTTATCTGTGTGAACCGCGGGTTGATATATTCGATGCGACCGGACCTGTCTGTGATCACCACCGCACTGCCGCTCTGTTCCACAGCCCTGGAGAGCATGCGTTGGGACGCCTCCACCTGCTTACGCTTTGTGGCTTCCTGGCGCAATGCCTGATATGAGTGGTCCATGTGCTGCTCGATCCGGCCGACATAGCGGGTGAAAAGAAAAAACAGCAGCAGACCGGTGAGTGCGAACAGGGCCAGGAAGTGCCTCAGGAGTTTCTGTCCTGCGAGTGTCTCCTGGGTGATGTCCTGGGTGAAGCCGATAAATCCGATATATCGGCCGCCTTGATCCAGCAGAGGGAACGCGCCGGCGGCATATTCCTTATCACCCCTGGAATAGCGGGTGATATGCCTCTCTTCGCTATTCCAGGGGTAATCGAGAAACTGCGCCATCCATTCGGTTTGGGGATCTATTACACCATCTTCCGTCCGCGGCTGGGGTTCATTGTGTGACACCGCCTCAACACTGTCTAGATTTCCGCCCGGTTTGTGGGTGAAGATAGCTAACGAGACGTTGTAGACACTAGCCACATGATCCAACACTTCAGCAAGGTCGATTCCAACCTCGATGAAGCCTTTCACCTTTCCACCGTCGTACCAGGGGCGGGCAATGAGAAGGGCAGCGGCGCCACCGTCATGTAGCTCTATACCATAGGCGGTGTTCCCGGTAGCTGCGGCACGGCGAGCGACGTAACCGTGGTCCAGGTCCCCGAACCGCTCTGGATCCCGGGCGCGCAAAAAATAGCCGAAGCCAGGGGTCAGGAAATTGAGCTCGAGGATCTGGAAGAACTCCTGCAGCTCCGGAAAGGAGCGCTGGCTGCAGCTGAGCAGCTGCCTGCGTGACTGCTCTTTCCAGGCCTGCCGGAAGCAGGGGGTTTGGCTGATGAACAACAGATTGCTGGAGAGCAGTGCCGCCTGATCATCGAGTTTTCGCAGGAAAGAAGACTCTATGGATTCAGTGAAGCTGTTCAGTTTCTCATCGGCATGCTGGGAATCGATCCAGAGAATCGACCCCAGGAACGCAAAGATCAACCCCATGAAGGCGATAGCGACGGGCACCAGCAGCGGGCGTTTCAAATGATTGTGCTTTGTAGCGCTGTTCACTGTTCGTAGTAGCAGTCGGTTTTGTCTGGCCCGATATCTGCCTCAGATAGGGTGGCGATGGGCCCCGCTGAAGGACGGTATCATGGGATAACGTGTAACTATTTGATCAAACAAAGATTAAAGCGGCAGATGCCGGGCTTTCTGAAGTTTGGCGGGTCGACGATTGGTTGCTCCATGGCATCAATAGAAGGGCTGTTTCTTGTACCCTCGGCGGGCACCGGTTTTTTTGCCCTACGCCCTAAAATAGCGCAGTTTTTTTACGTTGCACTATTAGAGTGCGTATTTCTCTTTTTTGTTTGGAGTGTTCAAATGTAACGCACTGTTATTACCCATTAAAATACATGGGCATGTTTCGTGCATTAATGTGGCACCTAGGTCCTGCAAGTAGTCGTGCATACAGAGTGCAATATATTGTTTTGTAGAGTGAATGAAAAATTGAGTGGAATCCTTATTGTGATTTCCGAGATTTTTCATATCGCTCTACGGAACAAGAGGTTGTGCTATGTGTGTGCGAATACTTGCAGGATCTGGGTGGCAGTTCAAGCGCTTGTTCTCGGTGCTTCAAGGAGAGGCATAGCGTCTTCTTCTGGTGTTTTACGTTATGAGGGGAGATCGAATCATGAGAAAACCGGTAGTTTTTACCGGCCTGCTGACACTGGTTCCAGGGTTGGCATTGGCTGAGGGGGCCGAGCTGAATGGGGCCAATACGGCCTGGGTACTGACGGCTACGGCGCTGGTGTTGTTAATGACTCTGCCCGGCCTGGCCCTGTTTTATGGTGGCCTGGTACGCACCAAAAACGTGCTCTCGGTTCTGATGCAGTGTTTTGCCATTGCCGGGGTCTCCTCCGTCCTGTGGCTGATATGTGGTTACAGCCTCGCCTTTGGTGAGGGAAATGCCTGGATCGGGGACTTCAGCAAGGTGATGATGTCAGGTATCGGACGCGAAACCCTGGCGGGAGACATCCCTGAGTCCCTGTTCATGCTGTTTCAGATGACCTTTGCCGTCATTACACCGGCTTTGATCGTGGGTGGTTTTGCGGAGCGTATGAAGTTCTCCTCCATGTTGTTGTTCAGCGCCTTCTGGCTGCTGCTGGTCTATGTCCCGATCACTCACTGGGTGTGGGGCGGAGGCTGGCTCGCTGAGATGGGGCTGTACGATTTTGCCGGTGGTGTGGTGGTTCATATCACCGCGGGTGTCGCAGCACTGGTTTCCGCGCTGGTGCTTGGGCCACGTCGCGGTTTCCCCAGGACCGCCATGCCGCCCCACAACATGACCATGACGGTCACCGGTGCCGGTATGCTCTGGGTCGGTTGGTACGGCTTCAATGGCGGCAGCGCCCTGGCGGCGGATGGTACTGCTGCCATGGCCATGCTGGTGACCCACATAGCAGCATCCGTGGGGGCCATGACCTGGATGTTCATAGAGTGGAAACGGTTCGGCAAGCCCAGCGCCCTGGGCGCCGTTACCGGTATGGTGGCGGGTCTCGGCACCATTACCCCGGCCTCCGGGTTCGTCGGCCCCGGGGGGGCGGTGGTGATCGGTCTGCTGGCTGGCGGCGTCTGCTTCACCGCGACCCAGTTCATCAAACGAGTGATGAAGATCGACGACTCCCTGGATGTGTTTCCGGTGCATGGTGTCGGCGGTACCATGGGTACCCTGCTGGCGGGCATCTTTTCCGCGACCGGTCTCGGGGTATTCAGCGGCTACGGCTTTGCCGACGGTATCGACTCCATAGGTGGGCAACTCTGGGTGCAGTTCATCGGCGTCGTGGCTGCCATAGGATTTACCGCGGTGGCGACTTACGTGATCCTCAAGCTGGTGGCACTGCTTACCAACGGCCTGCGGGTAGACGAGGAAGCCGAGGTCCAGGGTCTCGATATCGTCTGCCACGAAGAGACCGGTTACAACATTCAGTAACTTTTGTCAGAGACTCATATTGGGTGTGATCGTTCACGGTTATCAGTTTTGAAAAGTCGGTGTCAGGTGGTGGCGGTAGAGTGGCGCACGATGGCCATTGCCATCTCCATTGCCTGCTCATAGTTGAGACGGGGGTCGACCTGGGTCAGGTAAGCCCGTTCCAGGTCGGCCTCGTTCAGCCCCCGGGCGCCGCCGATGCATTCGGTGACGTCGTCGCCAGTGAGTTCGAAGTGGACACCGCCGAGGATGCTCCCCTGCCGGCTGTGGATATCGAATGCCTGCTCCAGCTCTGACAGTATCTTGTCGTAACGGCGGGTCTTGTAGCCGCTGGCGGTACTCTCGGTGTTGCCGTGCATGGGGTCGCAGACCCAGAGTACACTCCGACCGCTCTCGCGAACCGCCTCGATCAGGGGGGGCAGTGCTTCACCGATTCGGTCGGCTCCAAAACGGTGAATGAGGATAAGTTTGCCCGGTTCGTCTTCCGGGTTCAGCGTTTCCAACAGTCCCTGAATCCAGTCGGTGGGCATGCCGGTACCCACTTTCACACCAACCGGGTTGGCGATGCCCCGGAAATACTCCACGTGCGCCCCCTCGATAGCAGCGGTACGGAAACCGATCCAGGGCAGGTGGGTGGAGAGATTGTAGTGGCGGGTACGGTTGGGTACCCGGCGCGTCAAAGCCTGTTCATAATGAAGGTGCAAGCCTTCGTGGCTGGTGAAGAATTGGACCCGGTTCAGTTCATAGCTGCCGGCCCCCAGGGTCTCCATGAAGCGCAGTGAGGCGGCCAGGTCCGAGACGACACGGCGGTACTCACTGGCCTGGGGGGAGTGCTGAACGAAATCCAGATCCCAGTTCTCCGTGTGGTGCAGGTCTGCAAAGCCGCTTTCCGAGAGGGCGCGGATGAAATTGAGGGTCATGGCGGCGCGGCCATAACCGCGCAGCAGGCGTACCGGGTCGGGGATCCGGTCTGCCGCGGTAAAAGCCGGTCCATTCACCAGATCGCCTCGGTAGCTGGGTCGGGAGACCCCGTTCCGGGTCTCGGTCTCTGCCGAGCGGGGTTTGACATACTGCCCGGCGATGCGGCCTACCCGGATAACCCTTTTGTTGAGCCCATGGATCAGCATCAGGCTCATCTGCAACAGGATCTTCAGTTTGTTGGTGATGATGGGCGAGGTGCAGTCGGTAAAATTCTCCGCGCAATCCCCGCCCTGCAGCAGAAATGCCTCCCCTCGGGCAGCGGCTGCCAGCTGCGCCTTCAAAGACTCGATCTCCCAGGAGGTGACCAGTGGCGGCAGTACCGAGAGCTGGGTCAGGACCTCACTCAGCTTCTCTGCCGAGGGGTAGGTCGCCTGTTGCCTGACGGGTCGCTTCTGCCAGGATGCGGGATGCCAGCTGTCCATCTGCTCAGTTTGTGGCCTTAGTGGCGCGTCCCGCTTCGAACGCCTTTTCGTTGATCTCCACCAGCTTTGGCTTGCGCGCCCGGAAGCGCTCCAGGATCGCCTCTTTCAGAAGCTCCGGGGAGAACGGCAGGTATTCCGAGATAGCCCCGAGCATGACGGTGTTCACCAGTCGAAGGTTGCCCAGTTCCCGGGCGATGGCACCGGCATCGAAGGCGTGCACCTCGATCCCGGTCTGCCGCATCTGTGCTACCGGGTCGTCCGGGTAGTCGTAGAGCCCGAGACTGACCACCGGCGGCTCCTGCCTGACCTGATTCACCATGGCCACCCCATCCGGTCGCAGGTGGGTGACCCAGCGTAACGCCTCGGCCGGTTCGAAACCCACCAGGATGTCCGTCTCGCCGGGGGGGATGGCGGGGGAGAGCACCTGGTCACCAAAGCGGACATGAGAGGTGACTACACCGCCACGCTGGGCCATGCCGGCCACCTCGGTTTTTTTCACGTCGAAGCCCAGGGCCAGTGCCGTCTGTGCCAGGATCTCGGCCGCTGTCATCACGCCCTGACCTCCGATACCGGCCACCAGGATGTTGGTAATCTTGTTTTCGCTCACGATTGACTCTCAATTTTGTTTGAAGCCAGAAGCCAGCGGGAATCCGGCCCGACTGTTGGCGGGTTCCCCTGCACCTTATTCTGTCTTCTGTCCTCTGTCCTCTGTCTTCTGGACCGGGATGATGGCGTCCGGGCCACAGGTCCTGGGGCAGAGGTCGCAGCCGGTGCAGACGGCGCTGTCGATGCGCACGAAGGCCAGCTCCTTCTCCTTGCCGTTGGGTTTCACCACGGTCTCCCGGCGGGTGACGAAGATGGCGGGGCAACCCACATCCAGGCAGTTCCTGCAGCCGGTGCACTTCTCCTCGTCCACGGTGAAAGGGGGCTGTACCCCGTAGAAGTCCACCAGCACGCAGGGCTGATTGGTTATGATCACCGAAGGTTCGTCGATCTTCACCTCCTCCCGCAACGCCTTGAACAAGTTGGGCAGCTCGTAGGGGTTGACCTCGTGGATCCGTTCCGGTTTCACCCCCAGCGCCTCGCATACCTTGCGGAAGTCGATATGGAACGTCTCCTCCCCGTGCAGGTTACGGCCGCTGGCCGGGTTGTCCTGGCCACCGGTCATACCCACCGCCCGGTTGTCCAGCAGCAGGATGGTGACATTGCCTTTATTGTAAGTGATGTTCAGCAGCCCCTGCATCCCCATATGCATGAAGGTGGAGTCACCGATCACGGCGATCACCCGCTTGTTGGCATCTGCCTCCACCCGCCCCTTGTCCAGACCCAGGGCAACGCCCATCGAGGCGCCCATGCAGACACAGGTATCAAGCGCATTCCATGGCTGGCCGGCTCCCAGGGTATAGCAGCCGATGTCACCGGAGATACTGGTGTTCTTGATCTTCGAGAGACAGTAGTAGATCCCCAGGTGGGGACAGGCCACGCACATGGTGGGGGGGCGTGGAAACAGGTTGACGCCCGGCTCCAGCTTTATCTCCGGTGCCGGGGAGGCGGGCTCCGCCTCTGCCGCGGCTGGGGCCTCACCGAGCAGCCTGTCGATGGCCGGGCGCAGCACGCTGGGTGAGAGTTCGCCGATCCGCGGCAGTATCTCCTTGCCCAGCACCGGGATGCCGGCGGCCTTGATCTCCGTCTCCAGCAGCGGCTCCACCTCCTCCACCACTACCAGCTGCGCTACCGTCCCGGCCAGAGCCCGGATCTTTTCCAACGGGGGAGGGTAGCTGAGTCCCAGTTTGATCACAGGGGCATCAGGAAAGGACTCCTTGACGTGCATGAAGGCGGGGCCGGAGGTGACGAAACCGATGCGCCGGTCTGAACCTTCCTGGATCGGGTTGAGCTCACACTCCTCACTGTACTGGCGAATCCGTTCCTCCCGTTGGTACATCAGGGGGATACGGTGCCGGGCATTGGTCGGGGTCATCACCTGGGTGGCAGGATTCTTCTGGAACCCTTCCGGGTGGATGAACTCCTGGCGTTCGCCCGGGCTCACCACACCTTTCACATGGCAGATGCGAGTGGTGAGGCGCAGGATGACGGGGGTGTTGAATTGCTCGGAGAGATCGAAGGCTGTCCGGGTGAGCTGGTACGCCTCCCGGGCATCCGACGGTTCCAGTATCGGAACGTGAGCAAAACGGCCCCAGAAACGGGAGTCCTGCTCGTTCTGGGAGGAGGAGAGGCCGACGTCGTCGGCGACCGCGATCACCAGCCCGCCACGGATGCCGATCAGGGTCTCGGTCATCAGGGCATCAGAGGCGACATTGAGGCCAACGTGCTTCATGGCGCAGAAGGCACGGCTGCCGGCCAGGGAGGCGCCGATGGCCACCTCCAGCGACACCTTCTCATTGATCGACCACTCGGTATACATCCCCTCATACTGAGAGGCGTACTCCAGGATCTCGGTGGAGGGAGTGCCTGGGTAGGCCGCGGCAACCCGGCAGCCCGCCTCCCAGGCACCCCGCGCGACCGCTTCGTTGCCTGACATGAATCGCCGGTCTGCTGCCGGCAGGGGGTTCACTGCGTTCAATATCGTCACCTCGAGTCGTAGAGTATGTAGGCCGGATAAGCGCAGCGCATCCGGCAATCTGATCGCCGGCAGCGACAACCAACCCATGCCGGATGCGCTACGCTTATCCGGCCTACGAAATACTTAAAGCGCAGCTCGAGCTTCAGCCCGACCTACAGCGTCTGTTGTGTAATGATAGAGCGGTTCTTCTCCACATGGCCAGGTGCAGCGATCCGGATCATACGCGTCTTCACCCCTGGTTGCGATGGTCGATGACCCGCACTGCCTTGCCCTGGGAGCGGGGGACTTCACCGACGCCCTTGACCACCACTTTACAGCTCACGCCGATGAAATCCTTGATATCGCGGACCACCTTGCCGGCTACCTTGTCCCGCGCCGCCTGGGTCTGCTCCATCAGCGGCGGGCTGGCTTCCACGTTCACCACCATGGTGTCCATGCTGCCCTCCCGGAAAACCTCGATCTGGTAGAACGGGGAGAGGGTCTCGGTCTGCATCAGCACCGACTCTACCTGGGAGGGGAAGACGTTGACGCCGCGGATGATCAGCATATCGTCGCTGCGGCCGGTGATGCGTCGCATCCGGACATGGGTACGACCGCACTTGCAGGGCGCCGGGTCGAGTACCGAGATGTCCCGGGTGCGATAGCGGATGATGGGGAACGCCTCCTTGGTGAGGGAGGTGAAGACGATCTCACCCTCCTCCCCGTAGGGCAGGGGTTTGCCGCTGTCGACATCGACACACTCCACCAGGAAGTGGTCCTCCCAGATGTGCAGCCCGCTCTTGGCCTCGATGCACTCGTTGCCGACGCCGGGGCCGATCACCTCTGACAGGCCATAGATGTCGATGGCATCGATGCCCAGCCGGGACTCGATCTCGTAACGCATCTCCTCAGTCCAGGGTTCGGCCCCGTGGATGCCGATCTTCAGGGGCAGCTTGCGGATATCCACCCCGATGGCCTCCGCCTCCTCGGCGATGTTGAGGGCGTAGGAGGGGGTGCAGCTGATGGCGGTCGGCTCGAAGTCCTGCAGCAGCATGATCTGTTTCTGGGTCTGCCCGCCGGACATGGGCGTGACCATCACCCCCAGTTCCTCACCCCCGTAGTGCAGGCCGAGGCCGCCGGTGAACAGCCCGTAGCCGTAGGCGTTATGCAGCCGGTCGCCGGGGCGCAGGCCGGAGGCGGAGAGACAGCGGGCGACCAGCTGGGACCAGGTCTGGATATCCCGGCGGGTGTAGCCGACCACGGTGGGTTTGCCGGTGGTGCCGGAGGAGGCGTGGACCCGTACCACCTGATCGGGGGGGACGGCGAACAGGCCGAAGGGGTAATTCTCCCGCAGGTGCTCCTTCTTGGTGTAGGGGAGCAGACGGACATCGTCCAGGCTCTGGATGTGGCGGGGTTCCACCTCCAGCTCCTTCATCGCGTCGTGGTAGAAACTGACGGTGTGATAGCAGCGCTCCACGGTGGTCTGCAGCCGCGCCAGTTGGAGTGCCTCGAGATCCGCACGTGGCAGCGTCTCGACATCGGTGTGAAGAATCATCTTGCTCCTCTGATCAGTTCGTGAATTTTCCTGAAATCTCTCTGTCCATCCACTTCGCAACCCTGTCCGAGCGTCGGTACACGGTGCCCGTGAACAGGGCCACCAGCGCCCCCTCGCCGGTTCTTACCTCGATGGTGTAGAGGCCGGTGCGACCGCTGCGGTTGTTCTCCTGTGCCTCTGCAGTCAGGCGGTCCCCTTCCCGGCTGGCGGCGGGGTAGTTGATCTGGGCCGCAAGCGCTACGGCGACGGTGCCGTGGCTGTTGGAGGCCACGGCAAAGGCGAAATCGGCCAGGCTGAAGGTGACGCCCCCATGGGTGATGCCGACGGCGTTCAGCATCTCGTTGGTGACGGTCAGCGCTACCCGGCAGTAGCCAGGCGCGGCCTGTTCCAGTTCGATCCCCAGCAACCGGGCGAAACGGTCCTCCCGTTCCATCCAGCGGCCGATCGTTTGAGCCTGTTGATTCGCTTGGTCGGACATTATCGGTATATTCTAGAACAGCCGGTGGTACGGCTCCACAGCGGGCTGCTTGATCCAATATGGTTTCAATCCGCACCCTACGTTTGGTCTACTGTGTCGTTTCCGGCAGTTCTTCCGTGATCAGATCGTAGCCCAGCGCCTGCAGGTGGTCATCCAGGTTTTCCGGATTGTCCGATCGATAGCGGATGATGGCTATGCGCTTGCCCGTCTCGTCCCTGGAGACGGGGGAGACCACGGTGGCGATATAACCGCCGAACTCGTTGATTCGGCTCAGCAGGGTAGCCAGGGTGCCGGTCTCATCCGGGAGATGGACTGCAATGCGGGCGGTATCGGAGAGATTGCAGCCGGTGATGTCCAGCAGAAAATCCAGGATATCGTCTTCTGTGACCACGCCCACTACGTGGCCGTCGTGCAGCACCGGCAGACATCCGGTTTTGTGCTGTCGCATCAGTAGCCCCGCCTCCTCGACCAGGGTGCTGGGGCTGCAGGTCAGGGGCTGTTTCTGCATGATCTGACCGACCGTGATGCTGGAGGTGAGGTAGTTCACCTCTCCCACCGTGAGGGTGGTGATGTCTGAGGGGGACGCCCGTGCCAGCTCCTTGTGGCTGAACAGGCCGACAAGTCTATTGCCGGTGTCCACCACGGGCAGAAAACGGCGACGTTTCTCCCGCATCAGGTTGGCAGCGTGATTCAGTTTCATCTCCGCGGTGGCGCTGTCCACTTCGGTCGACATAATCTGGGATACGTACATGGTCTGTTCGTTGCTCGGTTGTCTGGTGTGGGTGGAAGCCGCAGGATGCCGCATCCCCCTCTATATTCCAGACCTCACCATTTCCGTTCAAAATCGTCTCAATAAATGGACAGGATTAACAGGATTTACAGGTTTATATAATTCTGTAAATTCTGTTAATCCTGAACAATCCTGTAAATC
>JAUXBK010000050.1 GCA_030619405.1 Sedimenticola sp.
GACTGGGTGATCGACTCCAGTACCGCCTCGTCTTCATTGTTCCAGACCAGTGCCTCGACCACGAACAGCAGCAGATCCACACCGGCGAGGGCACTCTTGGCAGTGCGGTTGAGATAGCGGTTCATGGCATGATCCTCCCGCTGGTGGATGCCCGGGGTGTCCACATAGATTACCTGCCCCCGACCCACCGTCTTGACCCCCAGGATACTGTGCCGGGTGGTCTGCGGCTTGCGTGAGGTGATGGCCAGCTTCTGGCCGATCAGGCGATTCAGCAGGGTGGATTTTCCGACGTTGGGTCGGCCGATGATGGCGCAATACCCACAGTGATCGCGTCCCATGTCACCTCCTCTCAAGCTGTCCGAGTAACCGTTCCGCAGATGCCTGCTCCGCCCCGCGGCGATTGTTCCCCTCACCGATGGCCTCCAGCTCCACACCCTCCACCCGGCACACGACCTGAAAGCGCTGATCGTGCGGGGACCCGAAAATATCCAGAATGGTATAGGTCGGCAACGGCAGTCTGCGCCCCTGAAGATACTCCTGCAGGCGAGTCTTGGGATCCTTCTCCTGACCTTCCGAGGGCAGGGCGTCGAGACGATCCGCAAACAACTCGAGGGTAACCCGTTGGGCGGATTGGTAGCCACCATCCAGGTAGATGGCGCCCAGCAGTGCCTCCAGGGCATCGGCCAGGATCGAGGCTCGGGACTGCCCGCCACTGCGCAGTTCCCCCGGTCCCAGTGACAGATAAACCCCCACGCTGTGCTGGCGGGCGATGCCGGCCAGGCTCTCCCGCTTGACCAGCGAGGCCCGCAGCCGGCTCAGCTGCCCCTCATCCGCCCGGGGGAATCGCTGGTACAAGGCTTCGGCGATGATGAATCCGAGGATGGCGTCCCCGAGAAACTCCTGCCGTTCATTGTTGCTGCTGCTGGCACTGCGGTGGGTCAGCGCCCGCTCCAACAGCTGACGGTCGCTGAACTCATAGCCGATCTCGCGGCTCAACTGCACCAACGGTTCTCTCAATTAGACACCAGTTCGACCTGGTCCGAAAAGGAGACCAGAATATCGACGTTACCGGCCATGTGCTCGCGCACCGTGTAGGTCATCTCCACATGGGTCACACCGGACTGACGCTTCACCTTGAGGCCCTTCTCCCTGACGTTGTAGACACTGTTGACCTTCAATCGGCGCTCCACGATCTTTTTGATCTCCCGCACACTCTTCTGGGTGATCAGGGGCTCATCCTGCAACGACTCCAGCACTGTCTTTACCGAGTAGTGTTCCAGGTATATGGGTACCAGTTTTATGGTCAGAAGTGAGAAAAACCCGATCAGAGCCAGTACCACCAGCCAGCCGGTACCGGTCATACCTTGTTGTCTGTAACGCATATCAGTCGATCCCCCCGCCTATCCTATCCCAAGCCACCGGAAACCCCGAGTGGTTGGAGTCCCAGTTCATCCAGATACCGAACGCCTTGCCCACCAGATTCTGTTCCGACACGAATCCCCAGCAGCGGCTGTCGTTGCTGTTGTCGCGATTGTCGCCCATGGCGAAATAGTGCCCTTCCGGCACGGTCACCGGGCCCCGTATCAACACCTGACAGCCAAAGCCAAAATCCGGCACCCGGGGATTGATCAGGATACGGTGATCCACATCATCCAGGTGCTCCACCTTCTCCTGCGAGCCGGTCTCCCGGGCACCACTGCCGACCCCCATGTAGATACCGATCGGCGTCTGCTTCTGAGGTTCATCGTTGATGTAGAGCGTCTTGTCCCGGTATCCGATGGTATCACCCGGTAACCCCACGATACGTTTAATATAGTCGACACTGGGATTGCGTGGATACCTGAACACCACCACATCCCCCCGCTGGGGCTCACCCAGCGCGATCACCTTGCGGTTCAACACCGGCAACCGTATTCCATAGGCGAACTTGTTTACCAGAATGAAGTCACCCACCAGCAGGGTCGGCATCATGGAGCCGGAGGGAATGCGGAACGGCTCCACTAGAAACGAGCGCAGCAGCAGCACGATCAGGATAATGGGAAAGAAGGAGCGGGAGTACTCCACCAGCAAGGGCTCTTTTACCTTCCCTCCGGCTGCAGCCGCCCGCCTTCTGGGGGCAAACGCCACTGCATCCAACAACCAGATCAGACCCGTGATCAGGGTCGCGGCGACCAGAAAAGCTGGAAAATCAAAATTCATGGGTCAGTGCTCCTAGTTATCCTTACCTATATTGAGCACGGCGAGAAAGGCCTCCTGGGGGATCTCCACACGCCCTACCTGTTTCATCCGTTTCTTTCCCGCCTTCTGTTTCTCCAGCAGCTTGCGTTTGCGGGTGATATCCCCCCCGTAGCACTTCGCAGTCACATTCTTGCGCAGCGCCTTAACTGTGGTACGTGCGATGATCTTACTGCCGAGTGCGGCCTGGATCGCCACTTCGAACATCTGACGCGGTATCAACTCCTTCATCTTCACTGCAAGCTCCCTGCCACGGGCCTCGGCATTATCCCTGTGCACGATAATCGACAGGGCATCCACCTTCTCGCCATTGATCAGGATATCGAGTTTTACCAGGGGTGACGCCTGGAACCGCTTGAATTCATACTCGAAAGAGGCGTAGCCTCGGCTGACCGACTTCAGCCGGTCAAAGAAATCGAGCACCACCTCGTTCATCGGCAAATCGTAACTGAGCTGAACCTGCCCACCGAGGTACTGCATGTTTTTCTGCACCCCCCGCTTCTCGATACAGAGGTTGATCACATTACCCAGATAGTCCTGGGGTACCAGGATATGGGCCTCGATGATCGGCTCCCGTACCTCGACCATCTGGTTGGGTTCCGGCAGATCCGCCGGGTTGTCCACATAGACCAGCTCGCCACCGATCTTTTCCACCTCGTAGATGACGGTGGGTGCGGTGGTGATCAGATCCAGGTCGTACTCCCTTTCCAGGCGCTCCTGCACGATCTCCATGTGCAGCATACCGAGGAAGCCGCAACGAAACCCGAACCCCAGCGCCTGAGATGTCTCCGGTTCGTAATGGAGTGCCGCATCGTTCAGCTTCAGCTTCTGCAGGGCATCGCGGAAGGCACCATAGTCGTCCGAGTTGATAGGATAGAGCCCGGAGAAGACCCGGGGTCGCATCTCCGCGAACCCGGGCAGGGATTCGGATGCCTTGCGGTCCGCCAGGGTGATGGTATCCCCCACCGGGGCACCGTCGATCTCCTTGATGCCGGCGATCACATATCCTACTTCACCGCTAACGAGTTCCGGCATATCTGTGCGCTTGGGGGTAAAGACCCCCACCTTCTCTACCTGATAGGTGCGCCCGCTGGACATGATGCACATCTTGTTCTTGGGCCGGATCACCCCATTCACCATCCGTATCAGGGAGATGACCCCCACATAGGGGTCGAACCAGGAATCGATGATCAGGGCTTGCAGTGGAGCGTTCCTGTCCCCTTCCGGTGGCGGAATCTCCCTGATCAGCTGTTCCAGCAGTTCCGGGATGCCCAGTCCGCTCTTGGCGCTCACCTGGATTGCGTGCTCCGCCTCCAGCCCGATGATCTCCTCGATCTCGGTGATCACCTTTTCGGGGTCTGCCGCCGGCAGGTCGATCTTGTTGAGAACCGGCAGCACCTCCAGCCCCTGCTCGATGGCGGTATAGCAGTTGGCCACGCTCTGGGCCTCGACGCCCTGTGCCGCATCCACCACCAGTAGTGCCCCTTCACAGGCCGCCAGCGACCGAGAGACCTCATACGAGAAATCCACGTGCCCCGGGGTGTCGATGAAGTTCAGCTGGTAGGTCTCGCCATTCTTCGCCTGGTAGTGCAGGGTGACGCTCTGGGCCTTGATGGTGATGCCCCGCTCCCGCTCCAGGTCCATGGAATCGAGCACCTGCGCCCCCATTTCCCTTTCTGTGAGACCTCCGCACACCTGAATAAAACGGTCGGCGATAGTCGACTTGCCGTGATCGATATGGGCGATGATGGAAAAATTACGGATGTGCTGCAGATCGGTCATTTATGAAAATACTGGATAAGAAAAAACGGAACCCCCCACACGGAAAGTTCCGCCGATGTCCCTGCTGCCGCTCCGACAGGGGACTCCTGTCGCAACGCAACGAGCATCATACCCCAGTTTCACGTCCCCTCAAAGGTACAGATCCAGCTTCGCAGGGTGGGCCTGTTGTTTATGCCCCCCCACAGCCCATCTCATTACCCATAACTAAAAACATACTCGCGCAAAGGCGCAAAGGAAAATCAAAACCGATTTTTGCGGGTGCCCACACTCTGCGCAGGTACCTGTACGCACATAGGTGTCACTTTTCCGGGACGCGCAGCGCCAGAAAGACAGGGCCCGCTCGCCGTACCACCAGCACCGCAATCGTCTTGCCTTTGGGCAGACGTTCCAGCTGCTGCTCGAATTGCTTTACGCTCCCGACCTGCACATTATCGATCATCTGGATCACATCACCCTGCTGTACGCCGGCGGCCTGCGCCGGCCCCGGTGCCGCTTTTGCTACCAGCACCCCCTCGACCCTTTCATCCAGGCCCAGTTCCTTACGCAACTCCGAGGTGAGATCGGTAACCGTCAATCCCAGGTAGTCCCAATCATCCTTCTCTGGTTTGGCACGTGCCTTTTGTAGCGCCTCCTGTTCCGGCAGTTCTCCGATCTCCACCTTCAGAGTGCGTTTCTTGCCGGCGCGCAGAATCTCAAGCTCGGCCGGGTGATCGATACCACTGGACCCAACCAGCGGAGGCAGCATCGAGGAGTTGGAGATCTGCTGACCATTGTATTTCAAAATGATGTCTCCCACCTGCACACCCGCCTTCTCCGCCGGGCTGTCAGGCACTACCTTGGCCACCAGCGCACCCTTGGGGTGTTTCATCCCGAACGAATCCGCCAGTTCCCGGGTCACATCCTGTATCAGCACCCCCAGCCAGCCCCGGGAGACCCGACCCTTGGTTTGCAGTTGATCCGCCACGTTCATCGCCATTTCGATCGGTATGGCGAAGGAGAGTCCCATGAAACCACCAGTACGGCTGTAGATCTGGGAATTGACACCCACCACTTCGCCGTCCAGGTCGATCAGGGGGCCGCCAGAGTTACCCGGGTTGATCGCCACATCGGTCTGGATGAACGGGACATAGTTTTCGCTCGGCAGATTGCGCCGCTTGGCACTGACGATGCCGGCGGTAGCGGAGTGCTCAAAGCCGAAAGGCGAACCAATGGCGAGCACCCACTCCCCCACTTCCAGATCCTCGGTGGATCCGATCTTGACCACCGGCAGCCCGGTGGTATCGATCTTGAGTACTGCGACGTCGCTGCGCTTGTCCGCTCCCACCACTTTCGCCTCGAACTCCCGGCGGTCACTCAACCGGACGATCACTTTATCTGCCCCATCGACCACATGCGCCGCGGTCAGGATGATCCCATCCTGGGAGATGACGAAGCCGGAGCCGAGAGACTGAGCGTCATAGCCACGCCCGGGTGGTGCATCATGCTCTTCTTCATTCTGACCTTGACCCTGGCCCTGGCCGAAGAACTTCTGAAACAGGTCGTTGAGCGGGCTGTCTTCCGGCAGGTTGGGTATCTGAAAATTGTGTCGAAAACGTTTGTTCAGTGTCTTGTGCTGCGTGGTGCTGATATTCACCACCGCCGGACTGCTCTGCTTCACCAGGTCGACGAAATCAGGCAGTGAACCTGCCTGAACACCCAGGGAGGTGAACAGCAGCAGGTAGAATCCGAAGGCAAGGGTGTGGCTTCTGGACAACAAAGCGCTCATGTAAGACTCCTGTGTATAATCGAAACTGCATTGGTGCGGCGCAGTATCACCGCCTGGTGCCGGTGGTCCTGTGAAATCCTGCCGGCATAACCCCGCAGCCAGACCATTCCGGCTGCCAACCCAAACAACCCTCCCAGGATGGCCCCGGACTCTGTGGGACCAAACTGCAGCGCACCGGCCAGCCACTTACCAAGGATGGCAAACAGGATCAGTGACAGCAAGGGAACCATATAGAAGGCAAAAGAGGCCCGGGTAAGCGCCGACTCCTGCAACCCGATGATCACCTCATCACCCGGTCGGGCGCCAATCGGGTTCAGCACCCGGACCGAAGTACGACGGGAACCCAAAACCTTGGCCAGAGCGGAGGTTCCACACGCCCCCCTGGCGCCGCAGGCGCCGCAGGTGGAGACGCGCTGAGTCGACACTTGGGCAAACTCCCCATCGCTTGCGGTGACCGTCACTCTCTCTTCTATCATCCCGATCTCCACCCTTCATCCGTGAC
Source organism: Sedimenticola sp. (assembly GCA_030619405.1). Taxonomy (GTDB): domain Bacteria; phylum Pseudomonadota; class Gammaproteobacteria; order Chromatiales; family Chromatiaceae; genus JAUXBK01. The sequence continues at coordinate 6,285 of JAUXBK010000050.1, forward strand.
TCGAAGCTACTTCGGGTGGATATTGCCCACCCTACGGTGCCGAGCGAATGGCCCCGGCCACTGCCTCGACCATGGCCGTCGGCACCTCGCCTACGACCGTCACCTGAAAGCCATCGAGCTCACGCCCGTAGGCGCTGATCGCCCCCATCCTGGTGACACCGCGCAGCCCGGGCTCTTTCCCCACCGGTTCCACATACACCGAGACCGAGGCCAGGCCATCGCTCAGCACGATGTGATCGATATCGGGCTGCCGGGAATCCACCGAGCTGTGGGCGTAGAGACCAATCTGAAAACCGGCAGGCAGCCCGCTGAATTCCCAGCCCACCCGTTGACCATCATGAGTCGAGTACATGGGGCGCTGATTGACCCAGCGGTAATCCTCCTTGCCTTCCAGAGAGGGCTCATCCACCCCTGCGGCCTGTGAGCCAATCTCGAGGGCGGTAAACATCACCTGGGAAATCATCTCTCCCTGTTCGTTCAACATATCGCTCTTCAACGGCAGAAAATCGCTCTTGTCCAGGTAGATCCGGTAGCCGTAACGGAATCCATCCCGGGGAATGATGGCCACCACCCGCGCTGCCCGGCCGGCGACCCGGTTATCACCCAGAAACCTAAAACCGTAATAATCGGAGAGATGCGCTACATCCATGGAGAAAATAGCGCGAAACCCCTGGGCCATGCGTCGGCCAACAGAGACTGACCGGGTATCGGGGGCGACACAGGTCACCGAGGCATTGTCGCGCACCACCTCCCGTGCCGCGCCATTCAGGGAGATCAGGCGTTCTCTTTCACCCGACTCGTCAACCCTGTGGGTTACCTGGATGGCCTCCAGATGATTGTCGTGCAGGTAGACGAAGGTGCCTTCATAGTTCAGTGAATGGACCGCCCGGCTCATCCGCTGCAGCCACGTCTGCACATCTTCTCCCGTCACGCCGGCAGCCGCTGACTGGACGCCGGCACTGAACAGTGCCGCGCTGATAAACACCCATCTCATGGCCGGCTGATGTCGTAACTGACGAAGGCAGTATAGGGCAGGCCCCCTCCCAACCCGCCTGAAAAGGCGAACTCACTGTGATCCACCAGGTAACGGTTGAGTTTGGACTCGATCGCCGGCGTCTCCAGATTTTTCCAACGGGTACCCCCGCTGCTGACGTACTGGATCGGGGCCTGGGGTGGCGAAACAGGCGTTGCCACGCGGGTGGCCACTGCCGGCGCGGTTGCCGGCTCCTTCTCTGTCAGTAGTGGCAGTGCCACCACTGCCAGTGCCGCCACCGAGGCCGCCATGGCCGCACCGGCAACGGGTCTCAACCAGTGCGAGGGAATTCCGTTGTGCGACCGCTTCGGCGCCCAGGTGGCAATGATGGCCGGTTCCGCTTCCAGCCTGGCCCGTACCTCATCAGCTACCCCGGCGGCAGATATTCTCACCCCCTCCCCGCGCATGGCGTCGCCGATCAGATGGTATCGGTCCCAGACCCCGCGCAGCGTCTCATCCGCCAGCACCCGGTCCAGGGTCTCCTGCAACTCATGGCGGGACAACTCATCGTCCAGAAAGGCGGACACACTCTCTTTAGTCTCTTGTTTCATGTGAATACACCCGACTCGTCAGAATCTGAAGGTATCTCGTTTGTTACAACCGCCCATTCACGCTCTCCCGCCTCGTCCATCAGCCTTCCAGCAACGGTCGGATCCGGGCGTCGATCGCTGCCCGCGCCCGAAAGATCCTGGACCGGACGGTTCCCACCGGGCAATCCATGGCCTTCGCTATCTCCTCGTAACTGAGTCCCTCCAGCTCTCTCAACATAACCGCGGTACGCAGATCCTCCGGCAGATCCTCCATCGCCTGGCGAATCGTCTCTGCCAGTTCATCCTGCAGCAGATGGTGCTCCGGGGTCGCATGCTCCTGCAGCCGCGCCCCCACATCCAATTGCTCGGCCGTCTCGGCCTCCAGATCGCTTCCCGGGGGACGCCGCCCCTGGGCTACCAGAAAATTCTTCGCCGTGTTGATGGCGATACGGTAGAGCCAGGTGTAAAAGGCACTCTCCCCCCGGAAGTTCGGCAGTGCACGATACGCCTTGATAAAAGCTTCCTGGGTCACATCGAGGGTCTCGCTCGAATCACGGATATAACGTGACACCAGATTGGCCACCTTCTGCTGGTATTTGAGCACCAGCAGATCGAACGCCTTCTTGTCGCCGCGCTGTACCCGCTCTACCAGCTCCTGGTCTACTTCTCGCTCGCCCATCCGGGCTTACCCCCTGGTTACGGCAAGCGCTTCTTTCAAAGTCACTTTCATTGACCGCCCGTGTAAAGATTAGTTCTAAAAAGCTTTTGATTTTTTCGGTTCTCGCCGACCGGGAATTGCGCTAGGATTTCAACTTCCACCTAGGTTTCACAAACTGCCTCGGAGAGACGGTTCCCCGGGCCCTACACAACGGTTGATTATGACCTCTGACCCTGCATCCCGCAAATCCTGGCAACCATGGAAAACAACCACCTTTTCGATGTCCTGATCATTGGCAGCGGTGCCGCCGGTCTAAGCCTGGCACTGCGACTCCCAACCACCATCCGGGTCGCGTTGATCGCGAAGGGGCGGCTGCGTGAAGGAAACACCTACTATGCCCAGGGCGGTATCTCTGCCGTCCTGGACAAAGGGGATACGGTCGACTCACACGTAGCGGACACCCTGGATGCGGGTGCCGGTCTGTGTGATGAAAAAACAGTCAGGCTGGTCGTCGAGAAAGGTCCTGAGAACATCCGTTGGCTGTTGAGCGAAGGGGTCTCTTTCACCCGCGACCGGCCGCCGGGGGAAGGCTACCACCTGACCCGGGAGGGGGGACACTCCCACCGTCGGGTCATCCATGCGGCGGACGCGACCGGCCGGGAGCTGGAGACCACCCTGGAAGCGTTGACCCGCAGGCGGGAGAACATCCAGCTGTTCGAAAACCACAATGCCATCGACCTGATCAACGGCAGCCGCGGCGGCGCGCAGGACAACCGCTGCCTGGGTGCCTATATCCTCGATCGCGAGAGCGGACGGGTGGGCCGTTTCCTGGCCCGCTTCACGGTGCTCGCCACCGGTGGCGCCAGCAAGGTCTACCTCTATACCAGCAACCCGGACGTCTCCACCGGCGACGGCATCGCCATGGCCTGGCGGGCGGGCTGCCGGGTGAGCAACATGGAGTTCATCCAGTTCCACCCCACCTGCCTGTTCCATCCCCATGCCAAATCATTCCTGATCACCGAGGCACTGCGCGGGGAAGGGGGGCGCCTGCTGCTCCCGGACGGTACCCGCTTCATGCCGGCGTTCGACCCGCGGGCCGAACTGGCACCCCGGGACATCGTCGCTCGCGCCATCGACCACGAGATGAAGCGGCTCGGCGTCGACTGCGTATATCTGGATATCAGCCACAAACCTGCGGCGTTCGTGCAGGAGCATTTTCCCACCATCTACAGCAAATGCCTGGAGTTCGGGATCGACATCACGCAACAGCCGATCCCGGTGGTCCCGGCGGCCCACTACACCTGTGGTGGCGTGTTGACCGACCGCCGGGCCAGAACCGACATCCCCAACCTGTTCGCCATTGGCGAGGCCGCCTACACCGGCCTGCACGGTGCCAATCGAATGGCCAGCAACTCACTGCTGGAGTGCCTGGTGTTCGCCCAGCAGTCAGCCGATGAGATCACCGCGCGCCTGGAAGACACCCCTCTCCCCGCCGAGGTACCCATGTGGGACGAGAGCCGGGTCACCGACTCCGACGAAGAGGTGGTGGTCTCCCACAACTGGGACGAACTGCGCCGCTTCATGTGGGACTACGTCGGCATCGTGCGCAGCAACAAGCGTCTGGAACGGGCCCGGCGCCGGGTCGAGCTGCTGAAACACGAAATCCTGGAGTATTACCGTTATTTCCGGGTCACCAACGACCTGCTGGAACTGCGCAACCTGGTGGAGGTGGCGGACCTGATCATCCGCTCCGCCCAGCGGCGCAAGGAGAGCCGTGGGCTCCACTATACCCTCGACTTCCCGAAGCGGGACGACCGTTTTCAACGGGCACCGACGGTGCTGCTGCCGAACAGCTTCGACCCGGAATGCGCCGTGGACGACAAGCCCCGATAGGTCTGGGAAATAATGAGGTTCTTGCAAAACTCTTGACCTCAACGCCATTAACTTAGAACCTGTAATCACAGACGATGTCGCAAGCGAACCCGAAGCCGCCGAAGCTGATCGGGCTCCGTGTTCCCGGACAACAGAATCACAGGACGCCGTCGCCAACCTCCCAGTGAGAAATTCAGCACCACCAGCCAGGTCGAGACGAAGCCGCCACCCTGCAACAGGGCCGCTCTCCCCTCCCCGTTTCCGTCGTACAGCATCCACTCCCCCCTGCCATTCAGCTCGATCCGCCGGATCGTCCGCGCACCCCGAGCCCGAACAAAGGTGGCCCAGCCGTGATAGCCGCTCATCAGCACTACCGGCAGGATAGCGACAACCAGGGGTTCGAACGGGTATGAGATACAGAGCACAGCAAGCGCCAGCAGGTGTATCACCAGGATAAAAACAGCCACCGCCCGTGATGGCCGGATTTCGATCAGAATCCTTTCCAGTGCTCTTTGCATCGCGTCCCTGCAATCAACGTAACTTCTCAATAAATCCAGGTAGACCACAAAATGTAGGGTGGATCAAGCGTAGCGGATCCACCAAATCCTGCACAGTTGGTGGATCCGTGGCTACGCTCTTTGATCCACCCTACCCATTTTCACGGAGTTATTGAGAAGCTACCAAATCAACTGCTTTTTTGAATCTTCTCCAGCATCTGCCTGAGACTATCATCCGCGGGAACGACATAACCCATCAGCCAGTCCAGCAGCAACTGATCCTCGAACTCCAGCATCCGTGCGAACAGCCGCTTCTGTTCATCCTCCAGCGCCGGGTAGCCGCGCTCGAGAAACCCCTCCAGCATCAGATCCAGCTCCAGCATGCCGCGACGGCACTGCCAGCGCAGCCGCTCCGGGTCGGGAACACGCTGGAGATCGCCTGAATCAGATATCAAAATCGCACCCCTGCACGGCATCAATAGACATTTAGCCGCGGATCAACACGGATAAAACACGGATTGATTTGATAACACAAGCCTATTGAGGGCTGCTTACATGGCATGGACCTTTTCAAGAAAACCGTAGCCAGGTTACTCGATAGAGTTCTAAAGTTACCAATACAGACCTCGCCATTTCCGTTCAAAAACGCCTCAATAAATGGACAGGATTTACAGGATTTACAGGTTTATGTAATTCTGTAAATCCTGTTAATCCTGTTAATCCTGTCATTTTTTTGGTGCCGGCAACGGGCTGTACTCGTTGCAGAGTGTCCAATTTTCGTCTGAAAATGTATTTTTTTTATTAGAACTAATAAGTTATATATCCATGATCTAATCATGGTGTTGAGGTCTGGACTTATATGTTCTTCGGCTTTTTCTGTTGCGACCCGGCCGCTTTCAGCAGTGCCTGCATCTGCTGCTGCCGCTGGTCGTGGGGGAGGCCCGCCAGCCCCTCGCAGGCCTGGTAAAAGGTCGGCATGCTGCCACCGGCACGGCGCAACAGCAATGAGAAGACAGGCGCCCACTGTTCATAGGTGGCGACCAGGGCGAGCCGGGCATTGTTGACCGGCCGTCGGAACCATCCGTCATAGCCTGAAAACCCGCCCCACTGCTGCTTCAGTGTTGCATACGCCTGGTGCAGGCGCTGGATCTCCCCGGCTTTCAGGGATCGCCTGGCCTCGTCCGGCAACGGTTGTCGATAGAGGCGGTCGAGCCGCTGGCGGGTCTCCAGCAGCAGCTGTATGAACTGCTGCTCCCGCTGCTGCCCCGCTCGCCAGCTCTCCAGACCCTGTCGGTCCCCGCGGGACTCCAGCCATCGCTCCACCCCCACCCGTTCCACCTGGTTGGCAAACGCCTCGTTGAAGCCGCTGTCCCCGGGCACATAGAGCTGCTGATGGGCCAGTTCATGAAAGATCAGCCCGACCAGGCGGGTTGCCGGCCAGTCGATCACCGTACTGGGTACCGGGTCATCGAACCAACCCAGGGTAGAATAGGCCGGCACCGCTTCCACCGCCACATCCAGCCCCTCCCGAGCCAGCCGCCGGCTGTAGTCCAGGGCGGCCTGGTGTGAATAGTAGCCACGATAGCTGGCGCAGCCGATGACCAGGTAACACCACTCCCGGGGCTGGACGGAGAACTCGGGGGCTGCCACCACTGCCCACACGACGGCCTCCCGGTCGATAGCGGCAAAACTGCGATAACTGTCGTTGTCGGGCAGCCCCAGCTGCCGGCTGGCAAAATCACGTGCGGTCTGCACCAGCCGCAACCGCTGCTGCAGGGGTTCGGGGGTGGCCCGGTCAGAGAGCAACTGCCCCACGGGCCGTCGCTGCCCCATCAACTCCAGATGGCCATCCACCGACTGGGCGTAATAACCCAGGGTGTCGCAGCCACCCAGCAGCAAGGAGAACAGGAGAGATGCAACTGTTCGAATATGCATTGACTATCCTGGTATGCGTTCAAGAACAAAAAAATAGCCGCGGATTGACGCGGATCAGACACGGATATTGTTATACCTAGATCCTGCAAGTGATCGTGCTTACAGAGTGCAAGATATTGATTCGTAGAGCGAATTTGCGACCGAGTGGAATCCTTATTGTGATTTCCAAGGGAGCAAATATCGCTA
>JAUXBK010000123.1 GCA_030619405.1 Sedimenticola sp.
CTGGGGCAGATTCTGGGTGCTGAGCAGTTCCCCGCCGCTTGACTCCGCCACCTGCTTCACCTTCCGCTGCAGTACCGCCGCTGCCACTGCCGGGGTCGCCGCATCGATGTAATACTCATTCTTCCTGTGCTGCAGACGCACCTGCTGCAACTGGGACTCCAGCAGCGGGCGCCTGGCACTCAGGGCCCGAAAGCGGGCCAGCCGCTCCGTCAACTCGACCGCCCGCTCATCATAGTGCTGCATTTGCGCCCACCAGGGCAGAAAAACCACCGCCCCGACCGCGACCAGCAGCAGCAGCAGTACCCCAGCCGACAGCAGACAGTGACAGCGCCTGTTTTCCGCGCCCTTCATGGTCACTCCCCGGAGACCATGAGCCTGGCGGAGAGGTGGAACCGCTCTTTACCCTTTGCCTGAACCACGGGTGACCGAAACCCGACGCCCTCGAATGCGGGCGAATCCTCCAGACGCTTGATCAAGGCAGTCGCCTGGGCGGACATGCCTCGCAACTGCAGCTTCCCCTGCTTCAGCTCGAACTGCTGCAACCAGGTGTCATCGGGCAGCAGTACGGTGACCTCCTTCAGCGCTTCCAGTACTGTCGGCGCCTCCCGTCGCCTGCTCGTTACGTAATCGAGCGACTCCCGGCTCTTTTCCAGTTGCGTCTGTATGTCCAGTACGGCGTTGGCTTCGCGCCTGGCCAGCGCCACTTTTTCATTCAGTTCATCGATGATCCCGCTCTTCTGCCAGAGTGGTATCCCCAGCGCCGCTGCCAGTAACAACAGAAAGATGAGAATGAGTGCCCCATTGACCAGCAGCCGACCTCTGTCCAGGCGTGGCCGCGCATCCGGGGGAAGAAAGTTTATCCTGCTCCACAGCCCGTCGGCATCGATGGCGGCAGGGCCACCCCCCTTGCCCGTCAGCAGGGTAAGCCAGGATTCGACCCGGGCGCGGGGAACGATGGCCAGTTCGACCGGCAGGCGCGGAGCATCGGTATCAGATTCGAGGACCCTGAAATCGTAAAACACCTGATCCATGGTGAAAGGTGTCAATCGATCCATCTCGAAACCGATGACCTGTCTCAGGTTCTCTCTGGCTGCCGCGGGAAAAACCGCTCTCTTCAGTAGCACCCAGGGGAGCGGCACGCGGAGGATCAGCCGCTCCTTACGGCCTTTGAGAAAGACACCCAGCAGCTCACCGGAATTTTGCGTTTCCAGGGAGAGTCTCTCCAGCTCGTGGGGGCCATCGTCAGACTGCCGGTAGAGAACCGCATCCTGCTCCCCGAGTTCCAGAATCAGCGGGTTCAGCGACGAGGCGAGACGGGTGCGTAACCAGCCGGGCAGGCAGCACAGCAGCCCCTCTTCCCAGCGGCGCAGGATATCGCCGGGGGAGCCCATCCCCTTCAAGGGGACCCAATCAGGTAGTTTCAAACTATTCAACCGGCTCTTCTTCCAGTTTCGGGGCCTGTTCCGGGGTCGCCCGGGGTGAATAGCTACGCTCCAGGACGGCGTATCCCTTATCACCTGCACCCATTTTCACCAGGATCTCCCCGCGCACCCGAACACCTTCGAGGTCGGTATCGGCATAGATACGATAGGTGGGAGGGCCCGTCTGTGCTATAAAACGCTTATCTACACCGATCGGGAGAGGCACAGGCAGCCCCTGCGCACGATTCCGCTTTCTCAACGCCAGGTAGGCTGCGAGCTGATTGGTTTGCATACCGGGTAGCGCCTGCAATACCTCGGGAGAGGCAACAACAGGGTTGATTGTAGGCCGCCCCGCGTAAACGGTCAACGAAGGGGCCAGCCTGGCAAACAGCGCAGGTGTCACCCCCAGCACCATCTGCAGTTCACCGACACTGGCGAAATCTGCGTCCCCGGCCCCGTAGAGCAGACCGGCCGCCCGGTAGTCCGCGTCCTCCGCCCCGTTGAGACGGTGATTCGAGTCCGGATCGCGCCAGTCCTGGATGGCATCCTTGATCCTGGCGACCTCCTCACTCTCCAGCCCGGCACCTTTCAGCAGACCTTCCAGGAGCTCTGGCGCCGCGGCGTTGAGATCTATGCGGCCTGTCTCCGGCACGGCGCTGACACGGATGCCCCCGCCAGCGAAGGCCCAATCCCGCAACAGTCCATCGGCCGGCCACTCGCTCTTTTTCCCGCCGCGGCCGTCGGCCTGGGTCAGTTGCCACACCATGAAACGGGTCCCCGCATCCACCAGGGCCCGCCCCTGAAACTCCTGCCGGGTGTTGATGGTCATGCTCAGTTCTGTCCGCTGGGTCGACACCAGGGAGATCGCGATGACCGTCAGCAGCACGCAGACCCAGAGCACCAGCACCAGGGCCACTCCGCGCTGCCGCCCCGCTGGCAGCGGGGCGGCACGCCGTGTACGCGGTCCGCCGGGTGAGAGAGGCGGGCAGGAATCGCTGCTGGACATTGTCAGCGCCCGCCACCAGCGGCGGGGAGAAAGCTGGCACCGCCCCCGCCACGACCGATCACCTGGCCATCGGGCAGAGCCCACACCATCTCCGGCCAGCTGCCGTCCGCATCCTTGATCTGAATTTTCACCAGCAGTGGGAGTTTGCGCTTATCCTCCCAGACATCATCCCACTCCGGCTCACGCCCACCGCCGCGCACCCCGAAATAACTGATCGTCATCGACTCCAGTCGATCGACCAGAACGGTCTGGGTGTAGAGGGAACGGGTCTCCTCCTCCCCTGCGGGCGGGTCTCCCCCCCCGTCATAGAGGGGACGCCACCCGGGCACCCCCTCTGCCCCGCCCAGCGCATCCAGGTGATACAACCAGCGCGACATCAGAAGGCGTTTTTTCTCCTGCCCCTGCCCGGTGTGGAGACGCATCAGATAGAGCCCCCCAACGCCCATGTGGGGGGGTGAAGGGGCCACCAGCTCCAAGGCATCCGGTCGGCCGGAAAAGAGCTGTCGGCGCTCGTTGGCGGCACGCCCCTGAAACACCAGTCGGGCCTGACCGATCTGCGTCCCCAGAAAGCGCCAGACCAGCCGCATCTCGTCAGATCGCGCCACATGTCGCTCGACGCTGTTCCAGCTGCGGTTTCCCAGCCGTATGGCACCAAACAGCAGGGTTACTATCAGACTGATGAGCGCCAAGGCGATCAACATCTCGACCAGCGTAAAACCCGGCTGCCGGTTCCAGGGACAGACCTTTCTCACTAACCGGTTCCCTTACCCAGCCGCAGGGTGCTGAGCTCGACATCGCGTGCCTTACCATCTGCCTTCCAGCCGACCCACACATCGATTCGGTAGGGTTCCACCCGCCTTCTCTGCGACCCCAGGTCGCCCTCCTGATACGGCGTCACCTCGACCCGCCAGCGGTATGGTTCCTCCGCTTCACCCTGCTCCATTCCGGCTTCGAGCGGCCGGTCGACACCGACTTCCGCTAATCTGGATTGGGCGATGATCAGCGCCTTGTTGTAGCCTTCACTGACGATGGTTCCCCGCACCCCGGAAGAGAATATCTGAAACAGCACCCCCAGGGAGAGGGAGAGGATCGCAAAGGCGACCAGCACTTCCAGCAGCGAGAACCCCTGCTGTTGCCGACGATCAATCAAGGATACGCACCCGCCCCGTCAACCAATCCACATCGACATCGTAACTGCGCTCACCAATGCTCAACGTGACACGCCCACCGGTAGAGCCACCCGTGGGGTAAAACCGGATCGAACCCGATTGGGTGGTATCCGTTTCCGACTCCGCTGTCAGCAGCGCCACGTCGATACCCTTGGGGATGGCGTAGGCACGTGTCCGGCCTGTCACCCGGTACAGCTTCTTTTCCAGATCCAGCGTCAGAAGCGCCTCTTTCCGAGACCTGATGGCGTAGCTGCGGGCAAACCGGAGCCCGCCTGCCAGCTGCCGGGCCGCACCCTTCAGCTCCACCCCCGGTATCGCCCTGGCAATCAAGGGCGGCACCACGGCCATGATGAAACCGGCGATCGCCAGTACCACGATCAGCTCGATCAGGGTAAACCCGCTCTGGGAAGCGGGGGCAGGTCTCACGGCCGGAAGCCTGGGAGGCTGTCGGGTTATGGAAAATCGTCGCCTCCTGAAGATCTCACTGCCCCCAGCTGGTGACGTCTATATTCTCGCCATCACCGCCTTCGGTATTGTCTGCGCCCAGCGAGTAGAGATCGAAATCACCGTGTTCGCCAGGGTAGGTATATTGGAAATCGTAACCCCAGGGATCCTTGGGAACCTGCGTCTTTTTAAGATAGGGGCCATTCCATTTTTTGTTGTCGTCCGGCTTCCTGACCAGGGACTCCAGCCCCTCCTCCGTACTGGGGTAGTATCCGACATCCAGGCGGTAGAGATCCATCGCTGCACTGAGATCCTCGAGCTGAAGACGCGCAGTCTTGGTCTTGGAGCCACTCAGCTGCTTCATCACCCTGGGCCCGACGAGACCGGCCAGCATGGCCAGAATCGCCAGCACCACCAACAGCTCGATCAAGGTAAAACCACGGGCTCTTTTGATTCTATCGATATTCATATTTTTTCCACTTTAGATTAAGTTAACGGCAGCGGGCTGCCAACGGCTCAAAAAGCCAGCTCGTTGGCACTGAGAACCGCCAGCAGGATCGATATGATGATCCCCGCCACGATCAACCCCAGACCAACGATCAACAGCGGCTCCAGCAGGGTCAGCATCTGTTTGACACTGGCACGCACCTCTTTATCGAAAATATCTGCCACCTTGTTCAGCATCGGCTCCAGGTTCCCCGACTCCTCGCCCACCTTGATCATCTGCAGGGCCAGCGGGGGGAGTATCTTCTGTTCCAGCAGTGGGTCGGCCAATCCGCGCCCGCGCTTCAGGCTCTCCGCCGCATCGCTCATACCTTCAGCGATCACGCTGTTGCCAATACCTTCCTTCACCAGATTCAGTGCCGTCAGCAGCGGCAGGCCGCTCTCCAGCAGGGTTGCCAGGGTACGGGCAAAACGCGCCGTCTCCACTTTCGCCACCAGATCACCGAACAGGGGCCAGCCGAGCAGTCGCCGGTCCCAGCGCTGTCGAACCTGGGGTTTTTCCAGGCTGGCGCGGATATAGGCGGTCAACAGCAGCCCACCGCCCACCAGCAACCACCAGTAATCCCGGAACAGGTCGCCGGCGGCGATCACCACCCGGGTCGGCAGGGGTAGCGCCTGCCCCATGTCCTCGAACATCTGGCTGAACTGTGGCACCACGAACACCAGCAGCAGCACCACCGAGAGCCCGGCCACCACCAGCAGGATCAGCGGGTAGGTCAGGGCCGAACGGACGCTCTCCCGCAATTCATTCGACCGCTCGAGGTACTCCGCCACCCGCGCCAGCACCGTCTGCATCACACCACCCGCCTCGCCGGCCTTCACCATGCTGAGATACAGTGACGAAAAACTCCCTTTCTCCTCCTCCAGCGCCGCCGAGAAAGTGGCGCCTGACTGAACCTTTTCACGCAGGCGTATCATCAGCGCGCGCAGTTCCTCGTCGTCACTCAGATCACTCAGGATCTGGAGCGCCCGGTCCAGGGTGAGGCCGGCTTCGAGGAGGGTGGCCAGCTCCTGGGTAAAGTGCAGAATCTTCTTCTGTGGCAGACCGCTTGTGGATGAACCGGAGAGTGCCTGTCGCAGTCTGCTGGCTATCCCGCCCGCCAGCACCACCTCGAGCGGCATACACCCCTCGGCCTGGAGATGATGCACCAGGGACTGTTCATCCGCCATCTCCATCTCGCCATCGAACACCTCACCATTGGGTTTGACGGCCTTGTAGCTGTAAAGTGGCACGCTACTCCTCCGCGACCCGCATCACTTCCTCGATCGTGGTCCTGCCTTCCACCGCCTTGCGCAGTCCATCCTGGTACAGGCTGTCCATCCCTTCCGCCATCGACACCTTGTGAATCTCGCCGGCGTTGGCGTGATTCATCACCAGCTGACGGATGGGGTCACTCATGATCAGAACCTCGGTCAGGCTGAGTCGCCCGTAGTAGCCACTGCCACCGCACTGTTCGCAGCCGACCGCACGATGCAGCACGACCGCTTCACCGGGTGCTACGAAGCGCCCCAGATCCAGCTCTTTCACCAGTTCAAGCATGGCGGGATAGGGCTCTCTGCAGTGGGGGCAGAGACGCCGCACCAATCGCTGGGCCAGAATGCCATTGACGGTGGAGGTGATCAGGTAATCCTCGACCCCCATGTCCAGCAGACGGGTCACGCTGCCGGCGGCGGTATTGGTGTGCAGGGTAGAAAGTACCAGATGCCCTGTCAAGGCCGACTGAACCGCGATGCGCGCCGTTTCCAGGTCCCGCATCTCACCCACCATGATCACGTCCGGGTCCTGGCGCACGATGGCCCGCAGGGCATTGGCAAAGGTCAGCTTTATCTGCGCCTTGACCTGGATCTGGTTGATACCTTCCAGCTGGTACTCCACTGGATCCTCTACCGTGATGATTTTCCGCGCCGGGGTATTCAGGCGATGCAGGGCCGTATACAGGGTGGTACTCTTGCCGCTTCCGGTCGGCCCGGTCACCAGGACGATACCGTGGGGCAGGTCGAGAACACTCTTCATCCGCTCCAGCGGGACACCATCGAATCCCAGCGCCTCGAAATCGAAGGTCACGCTCTCCTTGTCCAGCAGACGGATGACCACGCTCTCCCCGAACAGGGTGGGCACGGTAGAGACACGAAGATCCAGTTCCTTCCCTTGCACCCGTACCGTGATGCGGCCATCCTGAGGCAGACGGCGTTCGGCGATGTTCAACTTCGCCATGATTTTGATGCGGGAGATGATAGCGGCGGTAGAACGGGAAGGGGGGGACTCAGCCTCGCTCAGCACACCGTCAACACGGTACCGGACCTTGAGCCGCTCCTCGAACGGCTCGACATGGATATCCGAGGCACGGGATTCTACGGCACGCTGAACGATCAAATTGACCAGGCGGATGACCGGGGCCTCGCTGGCCATATCCTTGAGATGCTCGACGTCCTCTTCATTCTCGCCGGCGTCGACCAGCCCGTCGACGATCTCGCCCATGGCGCTGCGGCCGCTACCGTAGAGACGCTCGATCGCGTTCTCGATCTCCGATGCCACGCCAACCTTAAACCGCACCGGGTAGCCGGTGGCAGCCTCTATCGCTCCGCGCACGAAATCGTCGGTGGGATCCGCCACAGCGATCACCAGAAACTCTTCATCCAGGCTGATTGGAACGGCCTGCACCTCCTTCATGAAACGCAGGGAGAGTTTCTCCTCCTCCACCGGCAGGGCAGGATAGGTATCGGCCCCGACCAATGGAAGATCCCCGTATCTGGCAAAGGCCTCCGCCATGTCCCTTTCAGAGACGACGCCCAGACGCACCAGCATGACGGCAACCGACTCCCCGCTCTCGGCAGCGAGCTGGCGCACCCGGGCCAGGTCAGCTTCATTCAGCTTTCCCTGTGCCCGGAGATAGGATTCGATGCCGGCCGCGCGATCCTCCACACGGGGACCGGAATCCACACCGGCGGAGACGGCCGCGGTCGTTTCTTCTAGCGACTGAGACATAGACTACCTGGAAAAGTACACCGATCAACGGACCGAGTCTGGCTCGACCGGAACCCCCCGATCACGGCCGGACTCTGAATTCTGCTAGACTTTAACCTAAAATCACTTTTTTTGCCTGTGGGCGGGCGGTTTTTCAGCAATTCTCAATGTGGCAACATGGTGCAAACATCTAACCAACTTTTTCACCACGAAGGACACGAAGAGCACGAAGAATTCTTGTTTTTACAGACCTCAACACCATGATGAGATCATGGATATATAACTTAATTGCTTTTAGGTAAAAATATTGATACCCGGGCGATAATTGGACACTCACGTCAAGTTCTGCTCATCGACCGCGCAAAAAAATGACAGGATTAACAGGATTGCTCAAGATCTACAGGTCTTTCGTACAATGTATTCCTGTAAATC
>JAUXBK010000198.1 GCA_030619405.1 Sedimenticola sp.
CCCGAGAGTTTGACCAGCGATACCAGGATACCCAGCATGAAGACATCCATCATGCCCCAGGGCTGCAGCCGAGTGACCCACACCAGCAGGGTACGAACGCCGGGCAGCCGCAGCCTGAAGCGCAGGGAGGCCAATATATAGAGGTTGCAGAAGATGATCAGTGCCGGCGTCACGACGCTGGTCAGCCAGACCACCGCGGCCAGTTCCGGCATGTTGGCCTGATAAAAGGCCCAGGAGGCGCCGGAGAGGGTGGTATCCTTGGCCTGCCCCGCCACGTTAAGTGTCATCAGCGGGTAGACGTTGGCGACCAGGAACAGGATCAGGGTGCTGATGCTGAGGGCCAGCGGGGTGTCGAGCCCCCCTTTGGGGTTGCTGTAGAGGTGTCCGCCACAACAGATACAGTGTGCCACGCCGCCGGGTGGCAACTGGGTGACGCGCTGCAGGGCATCACATTCGTGGCAGGCGATCAGTTCCGAGTTTCCGCTGTTTTGCATTATGGAATGGGATTGTAGCACTATTGGGTCAGTAATCATTTCCCTTAGATGTTCTTGCAAAACTCTTAAATCTCCCAAAGCAGAACCAGCAAAGGATCCGTTATGGCATCAGAGTACATCCCCAGCGTTTGTCCCCACGACTGCCCCTCCGCCTGCGCGCTGGAGGTGGAGCGTCTCGATGACCACACCATTGGCCGGATTCGTGGCGCCAGGTCCAACGATTACACCCAGGGGGTTATCTGTGCCAAGGTGGCGCGTTATGCGGAGCGGGTACACCATCCCGAGCGCCTCACCCGTCCGCTGAAACGGGTCGGGCCCCGAGGTGAGGGGCGGTTTCAGCCCATCGGCTGGGACCAGGCGCTGGATGAGGTGGCCGACAACCTCGAACGGGTGGCGGAGCGCTATGGCCCGGAGGCGGTGTGGCCCTACTACTATGCCGGTACCATGGGACAGTTGCAGCGGGATGGCATCAACCGGTTGCGGCATGTCATGGGCTACTCCCGACAGCAGAAGACCATCTGTACCGAACTGGCTTACAGTGGCTGGACCGCGGGCGTGGGCCGCAGCTGGGGCACAGACCCGAGGGAGATGTCCGACAGCGATCTGATCGTCATCTGGGGGTGCAATGCGGTGGCGACCCAGGTCAATGTGATGACCCGGGTGAGTCAGGCCCGACGCTCCCGGGGGGGCAGGCTGGTGGTGGTGGACCCCTGCCGCACGGCCACGGCAGAGAAGGCGGACCTGCACCTGATGCCCCGGCCCGGTACCGACGGCGCCCTTGCCTGTGCAGTGATGCAGGTGTTGCTGGAAGCAGGGCATGCCGACCGGGCCTATCTGCAGCAGCACACCGATTTTTCTGCAGAGATGGAACGTCATCTGGCTAGCTGTACGCCCGCATGGGCGGAACAGATCACAGGTGTGCCGGCAGACGAGATCCGCGCTTTTGCCCGGCTCTACGGCACCACCCAACGCAGTTTCATCCGTCTCGGGATCGGCTTCTCACGCAGCCGTAACGGCGCCCACAATGTGCATGCGGTGAGCTGCCTGCCAGCGTTGACCGGGGCCTGGCAATACCCGGGGGGTGGGGCGCTGCTGGGCTCCAGTGACTTGTTCCAGCTGGACAAGACGCTGATCGAGGGGCTGGACGCCCCCGAACCAGCGACCCGGATGCTGGACATGTCCCGTATCGGCCCGATCCTCTGTGGTGACGAAAGCGCACTGGCCGGGGGCGGCCCGGTGATGGCGCTGTTCATTCAGAACACCAACCCGATGGCGGTGGCCCCGGATCTTGGGGCGGTGCACCAGGGCTTTGC
This sequence comes from Sedimenticola sp., assembly GCA_030619405.1. Taxonomy (GTDB): domain Bacteria; phylum Pseudomonadota; class Gammaproteobacteria; order Chromatiales; family Chromatiaceae; genus JAUXBK01. The sequence goes on from JAUXBK010000198.1 coordinate 1,808, forward strand.
CCGGGAGGATCTCTTCGTCTGCGTCCACGAACAGTTCCTCACCGAGACCGCCCGCATGGCCGATATCGTGCTGCCGGCCACCACTTTTCTGGAACATGACGATCTCTACCAGAGCTACGGCCAGGTGCATCTCCAGATGGGGCGCCGGGTCATCGCCCCGCCTGGGGAGTGCCGCTCCAACCACCAGGTGATCTGCGATCTGGCCAGGCGCCTCGGTGCAGAGCACGAGGGGTTCGGAATGAGCGCCGAGGCAGTGATCGATGCGACGCTCCAGACCTCCGGCTACCCGAGTCTGGAGCAGCTGACGGAGCAGCGCTGGCTGGATTGCAGCAGGCCTTTCCGGGAGATGCATTTTCTGGACGGTTTCGGGTGGCCTGACGGGCGCTTCCGTTTCAGCCCGGACTGGGCCGGGCTCGGTCCCCTGGGTGAGGGAATGCCGGCGAGACCGGGTCACTGGGCGGTCATCGATGCAGCGGATGAGGCGCACCCGTTTCGCTTGGTCACACCGCCGTCCAGAAACTTCCTCAACACCACCTTCAGTGAAACCGCCACCTCCAGCAGCAAGGAAGGGTGCCCGCGGCTGCAGATCCACCCGGATGATGCGAGGGCGCTGGGTATCGCTACCCGGGATCAGGTCAGGCTTGGTAATCGCCGGGGTGAAGTGCAACTGGAAGCGAGGCTCACCCGCGCTGTCCTCCCCGGTGTGGTATCGGTAGAGGGCACCTGGCCCGGCGACGCCTTTCCCGGCGGGCAGGGGGTAAACCTGCTGACCAGTGCCGAGCCGGGGGCGCCCAACGGCGGTGCCGTGTTTCACGATACCGCGGTGTGGGTGTTCAGAGGACAGGGGACAGAGGACAGGGGACAGGGGACAGGGGACAGGGGACAGGGGGCAGAAGATGGAAGACGGAAGACAGAATTGCTGAAAATCGGGGAAACCTCTGGAATCCGCAACTGTTCATAGGGGTTGGAAGCTGGGGGGTATCGGTCGAACCGCACCTAAAAACTAGACAGGATTAACAGGATTTTCAAGATTAACAGGATCTAGGTTATAGGTTCTGTACCCTACACAAAGTGCGCAGAAAACCAGAGCGTTTGTAAAAAAACCTGTCAATCCTGAGAAATCCTGTTAATCCTGTCAAAAAAATACGCTCGGAATAAACTTTGGTCCTTACCTTTGTGAACGGTTACTGAAATCCGGAGCGATCCCATTTCTGACTTCTCAAAGAAACAGGAATTAAAGTTCCCGGTGCCAATGCCGCTATTTCTGCTGTCGACGATCGATGACAGCAACAGAAGCGGAACAGACCGATGGAAGCAGCTCAGCAGGTACAGGACCTCAACAACATAATCTATGACAGGTTTCTGCAGGACCTGGAAGATGATCTGCTGGAGCTGCCGAGCCTGCCGGAGGTGGCCATACGGATCGGACGGGCGCTGGACGATGACAGCAGCGATGCGCACACCATCGCCAGTATCGTTCAGACCGATCCTGCCATGACGGCGAAGCTGATCAAAGCTGCCAACAGCGCCATGTATGGGCGCTGTACTCCGGTGGCGAACTGCAGTGCGGCAGTGGTCCGCCTGGGCACCCATATCACCCACAAACTGGTGATCTCCTTCTGCCTGCGTGAATTGTTCAAGAGTGAATCCCGGGAACTGCAGCAACGCATGGAGGCGTTGTGGAGACATAGCACCCGGGTAGCCGCTATCTGTTATGTGCTGGCCAGGCATGATTCCAGGTTCGACCCGGAGCAGGCGCTGCTGATCGGCCTGTTGCACGATATCGGGGTGGTGTCCGTATTGAGCTATGCCGAGGGTTTTCCCCTGGAGACCCGCCACCCCGAGCTTATCGACGACCTGGTTGACTGCCTGCGGGCCCAGACCAGCAGCACGATCCTGAGCCGGTGGCGCTTCGCGGCAGATTACGTCACTGCAGCCCTGGAGGGGGAGGCGTGGATGCGTGAAACCGGGGACGATGCAGACTATTGTGATCTGGTTATCGTGGCTCAGTTGCATAGCTTCGTTGGAACTGAAAAGGCGCTGAACCTGCCGATTCTGGACCAGACTCCCGCCTATATCCGTCTCAATCTCGGGGATTTGAGCCCCTCCTTCAGCTTGCAGATTCTGGATGAGGCGCAGGAGCAGGTGGAGCAGGCGGAATCTCTGCTTAACATCTGAACATCGTCTGTTATCCAGTCCCTCTCCGTGTCTCCGTGACTCCGTGTGAGAACGTTTTTTCTTACCGAGATATAGTAACGATATAGATGGATATCCTCTGGAATCATGTCAGCATTTTTTACATCATGGGAATCTTTTGATTGTCATGGTCATTCAACCTATTGATAATAAGTTGAAAATAGTGAATGGCTTGTATTTTGCATGAATCCTTCCAAAACCGGTTTATGACGCTTGCATCGTTATGTTTGGGGTTGGGAAGAGAGTATGCGACTGTTTATACGGATGCTGCCTGTAGGGGTAAGTGAGGAGGAACTGCACCAGTTCGTGCGACAGGCCCTGCGTTCCCCCTGGGCGCGACTTTTCGGGCGCGGAGCGCGTATCAAGACCACCAATATCCTGAAGATCACGGACCAGGAGACCCGGTCGGTGGAGTATCACGGGGTGGTCGATATAGAGCCGGTGAAATCGGCCCTGATGGCAGCCAAGCGACTGCGTCGGTTGAAATTCAGGGGGCGCGAGCTGGAGGTGCGCCCGTATCACTACCGTTCCCGCAATGGGGAGCAGCGAGGACAGAAACCGCTGATGGAGGATCTCAGCATCCACAATCGTCGTTTGACTGACAGGAGAAGGGCTCGGTTACAGAAAGAGCGAGTCCCGGTAGTAGGGGAATTGCACCCCGGTGAACCGCGGATAATCCCGTTGCTCGATGAAAGTCAGGTGGTGGAAGAGTCGGGAACCTGAGTATCGGCAACTCTTTTGTTGTAGGGGAACAAGTTGGCACCTAGATCCTGCAAGTATTCGCACGCACAGTAACTTCTCAATAAGTTCAGGCAAGAATCTAAAATGTAGGGTGTATCAAGCGGAGCGGATACACCAGGCTACGGAGCGTTGGTGGATCCGTCGCTGCGCTCCTTGATCCACCCTACCCGTTTGCCCCG
>JAUXBK010000037.1 GCA_030619405.1 Sedimenticola sp.
ACATCCTCACTGGTTTTGTTCAGTACCTTGATGGTGTACTTATTCTGGATAGAGCCGTCACTCTGCAACACATACAGGGGCTGCCGGGCGTGCAGCACCTTGATCTCGATCGCCTCGATGGAGGCCAGGCCATAGGCGATCCCTGTGAGTGCCAGGGTAAGTACCGCACCATAGACCCAGACCCGCGGCCGTTTGTAGAGGGGGCGATCCTCCTTACCATTGAGCATATCGAGCGATTCATAACGGATCAGTTCTGTCGGTCGACCAAGTTTCTCCATCACGGCATCGCAGGCATCGATGCAGAGCGCGCACATGATGCAGCCCTGCTGCTGGCCGTGACGAATATCCACCCCGGTCGGGCAGACTGCCACACACTGATTGCAGTCGACACAATCACCGGTGGTGCGATCCGCTTCTGACTGCCCTTTCTTTATCCTTCCCCTGGGTTCTCCACGGTGAAAATCATAAGTCGGCACCGCCGTGCTGTTATCTACCATCACCGCCTGAATCCGGGCATAGGGGCAGAGCCAGAAGCAGGTCTGCTCCCGCAGGAATCCCGCCAACCCATAGGTGCCCGCCGTAAACAGCGCGATGGTCATCAGCGCCGTAGAGGAGAGGGCGAGATTGAAGGTGAAGATCTGATACCACAACTGAAAGGCATCGACGAACCAGGCCACGAATGAGACGCCCGTCAGAAAACCGATCAGCAGCCAGAGGGTGTGTTTTATCGTCAATACCCGAAGTTTAGCGAACGACCAGGGCGCTTTATCGAATTTACGCCGTTTGGCCGGGGCACCCTCCAGCTTCTCTTCGATCCACGTATATACATCTGTCCAGACGGTCTGGAAGCAGAAAAAGCCACACCAGACACGACCCGCTACCGCCGTAATCACCGCCAGCAGGATGGCGAAAAAGAGCAGCAGCAGGGCCAGCATCCAGAAATCCTGGGGCAGAATAGTGGCGCTGAAGATGTGGAACTGGCGGTTTGGGATGTCGAACAGCACCGCCTGCCGATCACCCCAGCGCAGATAGGGACCAATAAAAAAAATGAGCCAGAGCGCATTGGCCAGCCATTTTCGGGTGCGCCATTTGCCCAGCATCCGTTTGGCGTGGATGGTCTCGCCACCGGTGTTCAGCTCCCAGTGCCCGGCCTCTTCATACAGCGCGTCTACCGCTGCATCCCGTGTTGTCTGCTGGTTATCACTCAACGGAGATTCTCCTGCAAAAAATCAAATGAAATCGGTACAGCTCCCCCCTCTCGAACGATCGGCGCAGGGAACTGAAAGGACAGAAATTCATTGAATTCAGTCTACCGGCCGCTCTCACCAAAACAATGCGAATTATCAATATTAGACATGATTAATATCATAAACAAAAAAAGGGTGGAGAAGTTCCCTTCTCCCCCCTTTTTTTCCAGGCTTTATCCAGACCTGGAACAAACATTACTTTTTGTGGGCTGCTGCATCCTTCGCCATCAAGGCCTTTATCTTGAAACCGAGGAATACAACGATGATCACGCAGATCACCACGGCACCGACAGAGCCCCACACCACCGGATCAAGTAAATCCATCTTCATGACATTCCCCTCTTTACACTCTCCATACCCGGGCTGAATGCCGGGTATGGGGGCTGGTTAAAGCGATTCGCTACTGACCACCGCCAAACTTGACTACGTAGACGGCCAGCTTCTTGATGTCGTCCGCGGAGAGGCGCTTGCCAAACTCAGGCATCTCGGCTTCGCGGGTCTTGGGATCACCCGGAAAATTCACACCGTGGGTGATGGTCTGCTTGATGCTGTCGAGCGGAGTCTGACCGTTGACCGGGACGAAACGCATGATCTGGTCGGTGAGGTTAACGGCTCCCAGCGCCTGCATCCCCTTGCCGCCCACGCCGTGACAGCCGATGCAGCCTTTCTCCAGGAACAGCGGTGTGGAGGCCGGCTTGCCCTCGGCGATCGCCTTGGCCAGGGTGTCGATCTCGGCTTCGCTCAACTCCGCCCCACCCTTGGGTGGCATCATACCCTTGCGACCGCTGGTGATGGACTGAACGATGATATTGACATCGCCGCCGTAGAGCCAGTTATCGTCGGCCAGCACAGGGTAGCCGGGGCCACCCTGCCCGCCGGAACCATGACAGGCCGCACAGTTGTCGCCAAACAGCACCTTGGCGGAGGCAACGGTGTAATCAGACAGGCCCTCATCCTTCAGTATATCCGCGGCACTCATGCTGGAGATCTTTTGCTCGAACTCCCCACGCACCGCCTGCAGCTCGGCCAAACCCTCTTCATACTCTTTGATCTGGGTCCAGCCGGCAACGCCCTTGGTAAAACCGGTACTGCCGGGTAGCGCCGGGTACATAGGGTAGATAACTCCGTACCCAAAGAACCAGATGATAGAAGCCCAGAAGGCGATCATCCACCAGCGCGGTGGCGGATTCGCCAGTTCCCGCAGATTGTCGTCCCAGATATGTCCGGTATTGTTTTCCCCCGGAAATGGATTTTTATCCGACATTGTTCTCTCCGATATTCATTCAATCGTCGTCCAGCGGGATGTTCTTGTGCGACTCGAACTTGTCCCGGTTCTTTGGACGCAGCACATAGAGATAGAGCCCCACCATCAGGAGGAAGGTGACCACTGTCAGGATGGTGCCCACCCAGTCGGTGGTGGTCATCGCCTCCCAATCGGTGTGGAAATAGTCTATCAGGCTACTCACGGTAGGCTGTGTTCTCGTCCAGCTTGACCATGGTCCCCAACACCTGCAGGTAGGCCACCATCGCGTCCTCCTCGGTCTTGCCTTCCAGCTCCTTGGGGGCAGCTGCAATATCGGCATCGGTATAGGGGACACCCAGGGTCTGCATGCCGCGCATATGGGCCTGCATAGTCTCCCCATCTACCCGGTTCTCCTGCAACCAGGGGTAGTTGGGCATGACCGACTCGGGTACCACCGAGCGGGGCGCCCGCAGGTGCTTGCGTTGCCAGTCATCGGAGTACTTCCCACCCAGACGGGCGATGTCGGGTCCGGTCCGTTTGGAACCCCACTGCATGGGGTGATCGAACATGGACTCGGTTGCCAGTGAGTAGTGGCCGTAGCGCTCCTTCTCGTCGCGGAACGGGCGAACCATCTGCGAATGGCACAGGTAGCAGCCCTCCCGCTGGTAAACGTCACGTCCGGCCAGCTCCAGGGCTTTGTAGGGACGTACGCCATCACCAGCCTTCCAGTCATTGAGGGTCTGCCCCTCCTTGCGCTGCCATACCAGCTCCGGGAACTTGTTGTACTCCATGGTGCTCGGCAGATAGAACAGAGGCACGATCTCCACCAGGCCACCCACCGAGAGCACGATGAGCAGGCCCACGAACATAGCGAATACGTTTCGCTCGATCCAGTCCTGCAAACCGCCAGATGCATTATTACTAGACATTTGACTCTACTCCCCCTTAAGCCGTTGCAACTGCAGTGCGCGCACGCTGCACACTACTTTCGGATGAAGCCTTCATGACTGTCATCAGGATGTTGATCAGCATCAGCAGCGCACCGAACAGGAAGATCATGCCGCCGATGGCGCGCATAGCGTAATACGGATGCATCGCTTCCACCGATTCGGCGAAGGTGTAGGCCAGGGTGCCGTACTCGTCATAGGCCCGCCACATCAGGCCCTGCATCAGGCCGGAGACCCACATGGCGATGATGTAGACCACGGTACCGATGGTGGCGGTCCAGAAGTGGGCATTGACCAGCTTGGTGGACCAGAGCTCCACATGGAAGATGCGGGTCATCATGTGGTAGATGGCGCCGATCGCCACCATGGCCACCCAACCGAGGGCGCCGGAGTGCACGTGACCCACGGTCCAGTCGGTGTAGTGGGACAGGGCATTGACGGTCTTGATCGACATGATCGGACCTTCAAAGGTCGACATGGCGTAGAAGGCCAGGGACATGATCAGGAACCGCAGCACATAGTCGGTACGCAGTTTGTCCCAGGCGCCGGAGAGGGTCATCATGCCGTTCACCGCGCCACCCCAGGAGGGGATGATCATGGCGATGGAGACGGCGGCACCCAGGGAAGTGGTCCAGTCGGGCAGCGCGGTGTAGTGCAGATGGTGCGCACCCAGCCAGACGTAACCGAACATCAGGGCCCAGAAGTGGATTACCGACAGCCGGTAGGAGTAGATGGGACGACCGGCCTGCTTGGGCACGAAGTAGTACATGATGCCGAGGAAACCGGCGGTCAGATAGAAGCCCACGGCGTTATGACCCCACCACCACTGGATCATGGCGTCCTGCACCCCGGAGAAGAGGGAGTAGGACTTGAACATGCCGACCGGGATGGCCAGGCTGTTGACCACGTGCAGGTAGGTGATCATCACCATCATGCCCAGGAAGAACCAGTTGGAGACGTAGATGTGTGACGTCTTGCGCTGATGGATGGTCATGATGAAGTTAAACAGGTAGGAGACCCAGACCACGGCGATGGCGATGTCGATGGGCCACTCCAGCTCGGCATACTCCTTGGACTGGTTGATGCCCAGGGGCAGGGTGATCACCGCGGCGACAATAATCAGGTTCCATCCCCCGAAGGTGAACCAGGCCAGTTTGTTACTCCAGAGGCGGGTGGCACAAGTGCGCTGGACAGTGTAGAAGGCCGTGGCCATCAGGGCACAGCCACCAAAGGCAAAGATTACCGCATTGGTGTGGAGCGGACGCAACCGCCCGAAGGTGATGTACGGAAGATCGAAGTTCAGAAATGGCCAAGCCAGTTCCGAGGCTATATACACCCCGGCCGAAGCGCCTACCACCAGGTAGACGGTTGCCATGACGGTGAACCAGCGTACGACCCCATAATCGTACTTTTGTTCAGCTACGGCGTCCATGAGCCCCCCTATATGTTTTTTTGTGAAGTAACACCCAGGATCTGCAGGCGGCGGTTTTGACAGCAGCCGCACCTGCCTCAGAAACCTTGTCTGATGGTTTTTGAGTGTGGCATATCACACTCTATTACCTGATAAATGTCAAGGTCAGGAGCTCAGATTCAGCCCCGGTTAAATTGCGGAATAATCCTATAACATACTGTTAGTTATAGTTATTATTTGAGTCATCAAATCATTTTTTGAGCTCGATCAAAAAAATCTAATACGCTTAATTGCCATTCGGGAAACCCACCCGGCCGGTGCCGTTCTTCCGGGATACGGTGACCGCGCTTAGTTATTCGGCGATACCGGCAAGGGTCTCGGGATGGCGCAGTTGCACCCGCTTGTGCCGGACATCGATCAGGTCCGCCTTGCTGAAACGGGTCAATATGCGGCTGACGGTCTCACTGGCCAGCCCGAGATAGTTGCCAATGTCGGAACGTGACATACTGAGATTGAACTCTGCGCAGGGCATGCCCCGCCGCTGCAGGCGTTCAGAGAGGCTGATCAGAAAACCGGCCACCCGCTGCTCGGCCGACTGGTGCACCAGCGCAGCGATCAGTTCATTGTTGAACGCCACCTCCCGGCCGAGCAACTCGATAACAGCCCGTTGAATCTGCTGCAGCGGGCGGCCGCTCTCGGGCAACAGCCCCAGGCGTATTTCACAGACACGGCTGTTTTCCAGCGCCCGGGCGGTGTATGGGTAGCTCTCTCCCGCCATCGCCCCGGCACCAATCAACTCGCCCGGCAGGTGAAACCCGACCAGCTGAGCGGCCCGATCCGGGCGGGGAATGTAGGTTTTGACCGAGCCCTGTTTGACCGCAAAAACAGAGTGAAAAGGGTCTCCATAGTGAAACAGGGTCTCGCCACGGGCCACCGGACGGCGGCGCAGCAACAAGCCATCGGGGACACCGCTCTGCTCGCCGGCATAGTCCAGCACGTTACAGAGGGGATCCAGGCCGCAGCTGGCACAGGCCACCTCCAGTCCTGCTTCAGAACCGGCAGGGAGCGCGCAGGTGGCGTGGCGGGTAGCACAGGTCAACGGTGCCATGACAGTACCTTAGGTTACTGAATCCAGCTGCAGTTTGCCAAAAACAAGGGCAGGAGGGAACTGTTCAGGTGTTTCGAAGTCAGAAGTCAGGATGGGATCACGGCAGATTTCGAAAGGTTCCTAGCTTTTTTATTCTGAAATCTGACTTCTGAATTCCAAATCCCCTATTTGAATATCGCCTCGATGGAGTAGCCATCCCGCTCCAGAATGATGCGCAGCCGCTTCAGCGCATCCATCTGGATCTGCCGCACCCGCTCCCGGGTCACCCCCAGTTCGTTGGCCACCTGTTCCAGGGTGGAGTTCTCGTAACCGTGCAGGCCGAAACGACGTTCCACCACCTCACGCTGCTTGTCGTTCAGCTTGCCGAGCCAATAGTCCAGATTGGCGCTCAGCCCCTCGTTCTGGATACTCACCGCCGGGTCTTCGGTCTGCCGGTCCGGGATGGTGTCGAGCAGCGGTTTGTCCGCCTCCTTGCCGAATGGCGTGTCCACTGAGGTGATGCGTTCATTGAAGCCGAGCATCCGTTTGACCTCGGCAATCGGCCGGTCCAGGAGTTCCGCGATCTCTTCCACCGTTGGCTCGTGATCCTGGATCTGGGCCAGCTGGCGCGCTGCCCGCAGATAGACGTTGATCTCTTTCACCACATGGATCGGCAGGCGGATGGTCCGAGTCTGGTTCATGATGGCCCGTTCGATGGTCTGTCGGATCCACCAGGTGGCGTAGGTCGAGAAACGGAACCCGCGCTCCGGGTCGAATTTCTCCACCGCCCGAATCAGCCCCAGGTTACCCTCCTCGATCAGATCCAGCAGAGCGAGGCCCCGGTTCATGTAACGCCGGGCGATCTTTACCACCAGTCGCAGGTTGCTCTCGATCATCCGCTGACGTGATTCGATATCCCCTTTCTGGGCCTGCCGGGCAAGCTGCACCTCCTCTTCAGCGGTCAACAGTTTGGAGGCGCCGATCTCGTTCAGATAGAGGCGCGTGGCATCCATCCGCATACCGGTCAGATCGCCTGCGCTGAAAGTGGTATCAACCTGCTCTTTGACAGGAGCCACCCCCGGTTCACTCAGAACCTCCTCCTGCAGTTTTTCCACCAGGGCAGCGGGCTCTTTCGCCTGAAAAGCGGCAGACGCCCTATCCTCCCGATATTTCTCCACCATCCACAACCCTCTCAAACACGATATCCTGCTCTTCCAAGGTGCCGGCAACGGATATGATCAGCGCCGTCGGGGCAACAGCTTGAGCGGATCGACCGGCGCCCCATTGCGCCTGATCTCGAAATGCAGCATGGCACGACCACTGCCGTTCTTTCCCACCTCTGCCACCTGCTGCCCCCTCGACACGGTATCGCCCTCCCTGACCAGCAGTTTACGGTTGTGACCATAGGCACTCAGGTAGTTCTTGTTGTGTTTTATGATTATGAGTCGACCATACCCTATCAGGCCACTGCCTGCATAGACCACTTTTCCCGCTTCGGCCGCCAGCACCGGTTGTCCTATTCGGCCACCGACCTTGACACCCTTGCGCAGGGGATCCCCCCGGGCGAACTCCTGCACCACCTGCCCTTTGGTCGGCCAGCGCCAACCCAGCCTGGATCGCTGTGCGCTCTTCCCGCCCTTCGATTTTGCCACTGCCGCACTCTTCACCTTGCGCTGTGGTTGCGTTACCGGGCTGCGCTTTCCCGCCGGGAGTGTTTTTTTCACAGGAGGACGCGATGATGCAGCCACTGAGCGGCTGCGACTCCTGGTACTGGCCCTGCGGCGACCGGGGGCGGGCGGGGCGTAGAGTCGCAGTCGCTGCCCCGAGTAAATGGTGTAAGGGGAGCGAATCTGGTTCCAGGCGGCAAGTTTGCGGTACGCCAGACCATAACGCCAGGCGATGGAGTAAAGGGTGTCACCCCGGACGACCCGGTAGTAGCGAGGCGGGGGACCGGTGTTTCTGACCGCCGCTTCCCGGGAAGTAACCGGTGCCCGGACCGGTGCGCTGCAGGCAGAGAGCAGTTGGAGAGCGAACAGGGCCAGCAGGATAATCGAAACTGCAGACAGTCTCACCGTAGGGCGGTCGCAATGCAACCTGTCACCTAGATCCTGCAAGTATTCGCACGCACATAGCACAACCTCTCGTCCCGTATAGTGATATGAAAAATCTCGGCAATCACAATAAGGATTCCACTCGATTTTTCATTCGCTCTCCGAAACAATAGCTTGCACTCTGTATGCACGACTACTTGCAGGATCTAGGTGTCAGATGACGGGCAGGGAAATTCACGATTTTGGACGATCAGTATTTCGCCACCAGGATCACCACGATGACCAGCAAAACCATGATCCAACCGATGCGATCGATATACTGCCGCAGGGTCCCCTCCATACGTTCGCCACCCCAGGCCATCAGCGCAGCCACCAGGAAGAAGCGTGCCCCCCGCCCCAGCAGGGAGGCGAATGCAAACGGCAGCAGCGGCATGGCGATGACGCCCGCCGTGATAGTGAACACCTTGTAGGGTATGGGTGAGAAACCGGCCACGAAGATGGCCCAGAAGCCCCAGGTATCGAACCACTCCTTCACCTGCAGATATTTGGGATAATAGCCCGCACTGCGCATCAGCGGCTCCACCAGATCGAAGGCAAACATACCGATGAGATAGCCCAGGAGCCCGCCCATCACGGAGGCGATGGTGGTCAGAGCCGCCAGGCGCCAGGCGCGGGCGGGACGGGCCATGGCCATCGGCATCAGCATCACATCCGGCGGGATAGGGAAGAACGAGGATTCGGCAAAACTGAGGCCGGCCAGATAGACCGGTGCATGCCGGTGCCTGGACCAGGTCATAACCCGGTCATAGAGTCTTGAGAACAACCGCACTACTGCATACCTCCCAATAAGGGAACGAAGATCACTCGTTCCAGCAGTTCCTTATCGTAACCGCTGGCGGTTCGGGTGACACGCACCAGCACCTGCTCATGACGCGGCCCGATGGGCAACACCATACGGCCACCCGGTTTCAACTGATCGACCAGCGTCCGGGGAATACCCTCCGGTGCCGCCGTTACGATGATAGCGTCGAAGGGCGCGTACTCCGGAAGCCCCAGACCTCCGTCGGCGTAACGCAATCGAATATTTCTCAGGCCAAGCGCCCGAAAACGCTCCCGGGCCTGTTTCTGCAGCACTTCGATGCGCTCGGCGCTGTAGACACGCTTCACCAGCTGCGCCAGCACAGCGGTTTGGTAGCCGGAACCGGTGCCGATCTCCAGCACCGTATCCAGCGGCCCGCCTTGCAGTAGCAGCTCCGTCATCCTGGCCACGATATAGGGTTGGGAGATGGTCTGCCCCTGACCGATAGGGAGTGCCGTGTCTTCATAGGCGCGGCTGGCGAGGGCCTCATCCACGAAGATATGCCGGGGGGTGCTGCGCATCGCCTCCAGCACACTGTGGTCGCGGATACCCTCTTCCCGCAGACGCTGTATCAGCCGCTCCCGGGTTCGGTCGGAGGTCATACCGATGCCACGGAGCCCCTGATACTTCATGTATTCAGCCCTTGCAGCCAGCCGTTCAGGCTCGCCAGGGCCGGGTGGCGGGTCAGGTCCACCTGCAGCGGCGTCACCGACACCCAGCCCTTGCGCACCGCATGGAAGTCGGTTCCCGGCCCTGCATCCTGCTCCGCGCCAGCCGGCCCCACCCAGTAGATGACCCGCCCGCGGGGGTCCGTGGATCTGACCACTGCCTCCGCCTTGTGGCGATGCCCCAGACGAGTGGCCTGGTAGCCTTGAAGCTCCGCATAGGGTAGATCCGGGATGTTGACATTGATGATGGTGTCCGGCGGCAGCGGGTGTTGCTGCAGGCGCTGTACCAGCTCTGCTGCCACCCGCCCGCCAGTGTTATAGTGCTGGGGATTGTGTGCATTCATCGAAAGGGCGATGGCGGGCAGGCCGAGAAAGCGTCCTTCAGTGGCGGCCGCCACTGTCCCTGAATAGAGTACGTCGTCACCCAGATTGGCACCGGCATTGATACCGGCAATGACCATATCCGGCTCTTCATCCAGCAGGCCGGTGATCGCCAGATGAACACAGTCGGTAGGGGTCCCATCCACCCGGACCACCCCATCCTCCATCTCTTCCGCATGCAGGGGATAGGAGAGGGTCAATGAATTGCTGGCCCCGCTCCGATTGCGCTCTGGTGCCACCACCGTGATCTCTGCCAGTGGTGCCAGCGCCACCCGCAGGGCCTTCAGCCCCGGGGCCTGATAGCCATCGTCATTGCTCAAAAGGATCTTCATACCCTGAGGCCGCTTTCAATACGTCGGTCAAGGCGCAAACTATACTGGAAATGGCCCGGGGACTCATCCCCGCCCGGTGATTGCTACCTGAGGCTGATATCCGCTCAATGAATCGGGCTGAGGGTAAAAAATAATAGGGTGTCCGTTCAAAAGACCAACAGACCTCGCCGCGGCACTATACGATAATATTTTTTAGTTAATCTTTATTATCAGCTTTTCCATGGTTGGGGCACCCCGGATCCCTGCAACGCCCATAGATGATCAGGCTGTGGTCCCCGATCTCGTAACCCTTATCCTCTGCTATCTCCCGCTGCCGCTGCTCGATGGTATCGTCCACGAATTCCTTCACCTTGCCGCAGGTTACACAGACGATATGGTCGTGGTGCCCACCCCGGTTCAGCTCGAACACAGAATAGCCATCCTCGAATCTGTGCCGCTCCACCAGACCTGCCGCCTCAAACTGAGTCAGCACCCGGTAGACGGTGGCCAGACCGATCTCTTCCCCGTCCGCCAACAGCAGACGGTAGATCTCCTCGGCACTGACATGGTGCTCTCCACAGGTCTCCAGCAGCTCCAGGATCTTCAACCTGGGCGCCGTCACCTTGAGCCCAGCCTTTCTGATCTCTTTGTCTTCCAAATCGTTTGTCCCCTGGATGTTTTTAAATAGGCTAATCGGGTATCATTCGGGCCATCAGAACATTGGCACCTAACTGACTATCTAGAGCATGCGAAAGCTTCTCATTTCCTGCCTATGCGGCGCAAGTCTGCTGCTCTCCGCCTGTTCGTCGATGCAGGAAATCGGCAGCAAGAGCTCCAGTAAACTGGATAGGCTGCCGTTCGTATACCGACCGGATGTGCAGCAGGGAAATGTTCTGAAGCAGGAGGTGATAGACGTGCTGCAGCCAGGCTTGTCCAGGAACCAGGTGCAGTACCTCATGGGCACGCCGCTGCTGATCGATCCCTTTCACCAGGACCGCTGGGACTATATCTACACCATGAGGAAGGGCAGCGAACAACGGACCCAGCAGCGGATCACTCTCTACTTCGATGATGATCAGCTGGTAAGGCTAAGGGGAGATCTGCGGCCACAGCCCTTCGATGAGATGGCACCGATCAGCGAGCAGGCGGTGGTCGAAGTGCCCGATTTCAAGTCACGCAGAAAGGGCTTTTTCAGGAAACTGCGGGAGTTCTTCTGGCCCCTGCCCACCGACGACGAATAACCCTGCTCCCAGAACCGGTTTTTTTGAACCCTCCCTGCCACAGAATGTCATCTGGAAGCAGTCGAGCCACACCTGAACGGGTAGGACACCCGCTTCAATCTCCTATCCTCTGTCCTCTGTCCTCTGAGCCCCGCCGCCTTTTTTCATCTGCTTTCCCTCGGCCGCCCGTTTCTTGCGGGCCTCCTTGGGGTCCGCGATCAACGGGCGGTAGATCTCCACCCGATCACCTGGACTCAGCGGAGCATCCTTCTTTGCCACCTTGCCGAAGATTCCCACCCGGGCCTTCTCGATATCGATTTCCGGAAACTGGCCAACGATGCCTGAGCGCTCGACCGCCTCGATCAGCGTGGCCCCCTGCCTGATCTGCAGCGGCAGAATCACCTGCTCTTCCGGTGTGGCGTAGGCTACCTCCACTTCGAAGGTCTCATTTGTCACGATACACCTCATTCGCCCGCTGGCAGAATGCATCCACCAGGGTGTTGGCAATCTGACTGAATACCCGCCCAAACGCAGAATTGATCAACCGCCCCGAAAATTCGAACTCCAGTTCCAGCTCCACTTTACAGGCATCCTCCCGCAATGGTGTAAAGCGCCAATGCCCCCGCAGCTGCTTGAAGGGTCCATCCTTCAGCCGAATCTCGATACGCCCATAAGGATACAGCGTATTACAGGTGGAAAATTTCTGGCTGATGCCGATTCGCGCCACCTCCAGCTCGCCGCACAGCTCGGTCTCGCTGCGGGACAGCAAGCGGGTCGAGCGGCACCAGGGCAGAAACTCCGGGTAGGACTCCACATCATTGATCAGCCCGAACATCCGGGCCGCGGAGTGAGAAACGAGTGCGCTTTTTTTTACGACTGGCAACAGTAGCTCATCCAATCAATAGGTTCATGATTCACCCTAGTACTCCGAATATCCCCACAGTGTGGAGAAACACCAGGGAGACGGCCAGTGGTGCTACGTAACGTATGGCGAGATACCACAATCGGAACGCCAGACCATCCCTGCCGCCGAGTTCGTCCCGCACCGATCGCCTGGACATGGCCCAGCCGGCGAACAGAGCGATGGAAAACCCCCCGAGCGGCAACATGATCCCCGAAGTCAGTATATCCAGGAGATCGAACACACCAGTGTTTCTATACTCCCCGGCAAACCTGAACCGGAAGGACCAGTCGCTGAATGACATCACAGTGGCTATCCCCAGCAGCCAGGCGATCACCCCGACCACGACGGCCGCCCGCACCCGCAGCAGAGCGCGATTTTCCACCAGCCAGGCCACCGCCGGCTCGACCAGCGAGATGGCGGAGGTCCAGGCGGCGAGCACCAGCAGCACAAAGAAGAGTGTACCGAAAAAGAGCCCACCCGGCATCTGACCAAAGGCGATGGGCAACGTCTGGAAGATGAGACCCGGCCCGGCCGCCACGGGCAACCCATTGGCGAATACGATAGCGAAAATCGTCACCCCGGCGAGCAGTGCCACCAGGGTATCCATCAGCGCCACCACCAGGGCCGCCTTGGCGATGGAGACCCGGCTGGGGAGATAGGAGCCGTAAACCATGATCGCACCCACCCCAAGACTGAGGGTAAAGAAGGCGTGACCCATGGCGATCAGGACCCCTCCACGGCTGAGGGCACTGAAATCCGGCTGAAACAGAAACCGGAAACTCCGTTCGAATTCCCCGATATTCAAGGCATAGGCCGTCAACAGCAGCAGCAGGAAGAACAGCACCGGCATCATCACCTTCACCGCCTGCTCCAGCCCGGACCGTACCCCCCGCGCCACCACCAGGGTGGTCATCACCATGAATATGGTGTGCCACGCAAGCAACCGCTCCGGGTCTGAGATGAGGGCCGAGAAGATACTTTGTGAGCCGGCGGCCGTCACCCCGGAAAACATGCCGCTGGCCATCCGCGCCACATAGGCGAGGGCCCAGCCGGCGATCACGCTGTAAAAGGAGATGATGATCACCCCGGCAGCGACCCCGATAAAACCGACCATCCCCCAATGGGAACCTGCATCCTCCTCCCGCCCCAACATCTGCAGGGTATTGATGGGGCTCTGCCTTCCCCGACGGCCGATCAGGATCTCGGCCATCATGATCGGCACCCCGATCAGGGCAAGGCAGGCCAGATAGACCAGCACGAAGGCGCCACCCCCATGTTCGCCGGCGATATAGGGGAACTTCCAGATATTTCCCAATCCCACGGCGGACCCGGTCGCCGCCAGCGTGAACATCAGCCGGGACGACCACTGACCATGAATGGATACGCGCTCGGACAAAATCGTATAATCTCTGCAGGTGCGCTCGAGTTTATGGCCTGGACGATGGCCAGCAATGCATTCTCGATGAAACCCGGCGGCAAGACAAGGAGTCACACTCAGTAAGGCTGGCACCCCCCACCCCTCTCGCATACAATTGCCTATCATGGCCAAGAAATCCAAAAAGAAAAAGAACGGCGGCGCAACCATCGCGCGCAACAAGAAGGCGAAGCACGAATTCTCCATCGAACAGCGCCATGAGGCCGGTATTGCCCTGGAAGGGTGGGAAGTCAAGAGCATCAGGGCCGGCCGGGTGGGGCTGACTGAAAGCTACGTCACCATCAAAGGAGGCGAGGCATTCCTGTTCGGCGCCCACATCACCCCCCTGCCCACCGCCTCGACCCACATCCACCCGGACCCGCTGCGGACCCGCAAGCTGCTCCTCAACCGCGGTGAACTCGACAGACTGATCGGTCTGGTGGAACGTAAAGGCTACACCCTGGTCCCACTGGCGATGTACTGGAAGAAGGCCCTGGTCAAGGTGGAGATCGGCCTGGCCAAAGGCAAAAAGCTGCACGACAAGCGCGCTACGGAAAAAGACCGGGACTGGCAACGGGACAAGCAGCGTATCCTCAAGCAGAGTTAGCCCTGCTGCAGATCATCTCGTTCCCACGCTCCGCGTGGGACCCCCCCCACCGGCGATGCTGAAGACAAGGAACGATTCAGGGAAGAAATCCAGGCGATGACAAGGAACTTCACCTATCGTATGATGTCTATCTCGATACTTGGGGGCGACTTGGCTTCGACGTGGGTTGCGAAACCAGAGGTGCATGCCGAGGATACAGATTACCTCGTTAATCCATCTGTACAACGATAGTTGCCAACGACGACAACTACGCGCTCGCCGCTTAATAACCGGTAGACGCCGCTTGACTGGAGCCGTGCTTGTGCGTCCAGGGTCCCTCGGGACATTCAAGCGTCATATCTCACAAGATCGTGATGAAGCAGGTCCGGGGCGGATTCACTAAAACCTTACCGGAATCGCTGTTCTGAGTGCCCTGTCGGTCGGGTGTCAGGCGGTTAAACTTTAATAGACTCGACTAAGCATGTAGAGCCGATGGCAGAGGACTTGCGGACGCGGGTTCGATTCCCGCCGCCTCCACCAACTAATTGTTTTTATTAGTTTTTTATATCTCATCGTCCCGCGTCCACTCGCTTGTGTAATTCACCAAGCGCTTGGAATAGCGGGATTTTCCGTAGAAATACGACTTCAATACTTCCCAAAAACCGGCATAGCTTTGACAGCATTTAGGCAACCTTTTTTGCCCGGTTTTGGGAGGCTGAAAAGAGTTTATATCTACCCTGCCAAAGTAGACGGGCGCTATCCGGAGGACCCGCGCGTCCCCCCTTCCACCAAACGAAGAGGGATACCGACTCCATGGCGACTGGATAGGATGAACTAGCGAAGCTCGCATCGGAGAATGCGCGCCTCGTCGCCCTCCTTCCAATTGGTCGAAACCGAAGCTAACATCCATCGACTGATCCGGATTGAATTACTAGTAACCACGGGTAAGGTGTAGAAGGAGGAGGAACAATGACGCAAGAG
>JAUXBK010000069.1 GCA_030619405.1 Sedimenticola sp.
CACCCCATCCCGGCGGCGGGGATAGCCCAGGATCACATCGATACCCTCGATCGACCGGCAGAGCTGTTCCAGTGCCTGTTCAACCCGGTCGATGAACTCCGGCCGCAGCAGCAGGTCTTCCGGGGGATAACCGGTCAAGGTCAACTCGGGAAACAGCACCGCGTGGGCCCGTTGCTCATCCCGTGCCACCCGGGCCGCCGCGATGACCCGCTCGGCGTTACCCTGCACGTCACCGACCAGCAGGTCGATCTGCGCCAGTGAAATTCTAAGACTCATTTCATGGCGTCTATGTCATCAACTCGAGCATGCGCTTGCCGATCTCGGCGGGCGAACGGGTCGTGGCCACGCCCGCGGCCTCCAGGGCGGCGAACTTGCCCTCTGCGGTGCCCTTGCCACCACTGACGATAGCGCCGGCGTGGCCCATCCGCTTGCCCGACGGGGCGGTGACACCGGCGATGTAGGCCACCACCGGCTTGGAGACGTGGGCCTGGATATAGGCTGCGGCATCCTCTTCCGCCGAGCCGCCGATCTCACCCACCATGACGATCCCCTCGGTCTGGGGATCCTGCTCGAACAGCGCCAGGCAGTCGATGAAGTTCGTGCCGTGGATGGGATCGCCACCAATGCCGATGCAGGTGCTCTGACCCAGGCCGGTGGTGGTGGTCTGGTAGACCGCCTCGTAGGTGAGGGTTCCGGAACGGGAGACGATGCCGACCCGCCCCGGTTTGTGGATCATGCCCGGCATGATGCCGATCTTGCACGCACCGGGGGTGATCACACCCGGGCAGTTGGGGCCGATGAGGCGGCAGTCGTACTGCTCCAGGGCGGCTTTTATCTTCAGCATGTCCAGCACCGGGATGCCCTCGGTGATGCAGACGATCACCTCGATCCCGGCGTTGGCCGCCTCCAGGATGGCATCGGCGGCAAACGCCGCCGGCACATAGATCATCGAGGCATCGGCGCCCGTGGCATCGACGGCATCATGCACGGTATCGAACACCGGCAGCCCCAGATGGGACTGCCCGCCCTTACCCGGGGTGACGCCACCCACCACGTTGGTGCCGTAGTTGACCGCCTGTTTGGTGTGGAAGGTACCCTGTTTTCCGGTAAAACCCTGGCATATCACCCGGGTGTCTTTGTCTACGAGAACGCTCACGATAGGATTCCTGGTATCAAATGATTTGAACACCTTCCGGGGAAGGTAGCGCGGTGCAAAATCGGAAAAAAACCTTTTTTGATTCCCTCACCCCAACCCTCTCCCAGGGGGAGAGGGGGCTTTTGCGGCAGCGGCCACCACCTGCTGTGCCGCCTCGGTAAGATCTGCCGCAGTGGTGATCGCCAGCCCGCTCTCGGTCAGCTTCTCCAGCCCCTGCGCTGCATTGGTGCCTTCCAGTCTCACCACCACCGGAACCTCGACCCCCACTTCTTTGACCGCCTGAATGATGCCGTCCGCTATCAGATCACAACGCACGATGCCGCCGAATATGTTCACCAGCACCGCCTCCACCTTGGCATCCGACAGGATCAGCTTGAACGCCTCTGCCACTCGTTCCGCCGTGGCCCCCCCTCCGACGTCCAGAAAGTTGGCGGGAGAGCCGCCCTGCAGCTGTACCAGGTCCATGGTGGCCATCGCCAGCCCGGCGCCATTGACCATACAGCCTATATTGCCATCCAGGGTGATGTAGTTGAGATCGTGCTCCCTGGCCGCTGCCTCCCGTTCATCTTCCTGACTGATATCGCGCATGGCGACCAGCTCGCCCTGCCGATAGAAGGCGTTGTCATCCAGGTTGATCTTGGCATCCAGGGCGATCAACGCCCCTCCCTTGTCCACCACCAGCGGGTTGATCTCCACCAGGCTGGCATCGCTCATGACAAACAGGCTGTAGAGCCCCTGCATGAAGCGTTGAAACTCCCGCACCTGGGCGCCCTGCAGCCCGAGGTGAAAAGCGAGTTTGCGGCACTGGTAGCCCTGCAGCCCGGCCACCGGGTCGATGTGGATGGTGTGTATCTGCTCCGGCGTCTGGGCCGCCACCTCCTCGATATTCATTCCGCCGGCACTGGAGGCCATGAACAGGATACGTCTGGACTCCCGGTCCACCAGGGCGCTGAGGTAGAGCTCCCGCGCTATCGCGGTGGGCTCCTCGATCAGCAGGACATTGATGGGCAGCCCGGGCTCTCCAGTCTGCCGGGTGACCAGCCGGCTGCCCAGCAGCCGTTCCGCTTCCGCCTCGACCTGATCCAGCGTATCCACCAGGACGACACCGCCGGCCTTCCCCCGGCCCCCGGCGTGAACCTGGGCCTTGACCACCCAGCGCTCACCACCCAGGGCCTGTGCCGCTTCACGGGCTTCGAATACAGAAAAGGCCGGTTTACCGGCTGGCACCGGAATTCCCTGCCGGGCGAACAGCTGCTTGGATTGGTACTCGTGAAGGTTCATTATTTTGCGACCCGTCCGCATAGAAAGCTGATATTCTGGTTCAAACTCAACCAATACGCAAAATTATGGGCTTACGTCTCGTCCTGCTCATCCTCGCCATCTGGGTGGTCTATTCGGTCATCCGGCGCAATCTGCGTCGGAACCGCAACGCCACCCACGCCCCCCCAGAAAAGCGGCCGGTGGTCGACATGGTCCGCTGCCAGCACTGCGGCACCCACCTGCCGGCACCCGAATCGATACAGCGGGATGGAAAACACTACTGCAGCAGGGCGCACCTGGAAGCCGACAGACGGCTCCGGCACGATGATAAATGAGTTATGGGTAACGGCATGAGTGAACCCGCCCCCGATGCCCATCCGGTGAATAGGACAGGGGGCGGCTGGGGGGCAGTGGCGGGTTTTTTCCTCTACCGGCTGACGGTGGCGGCACTGCTGATCCTGCTCTTCATCGCGGGCACCGCGCCCACCTTCCTGGGCCAGCAGGACCCCACGCTCTACACCCTCGCCAGCAGCGGCTATCTCGGGCTGGTGCTGGCCAGCGGCATCCTGCTTTATTTGCGAAGACCCGCCTCGCCCGACACCCAGGTGGCGATGATGATCCTGGCCGATATCGCCGCTTTCACCCTGATCCTGCATGCCAGTGGCGGAGTACAGTCGGGACTCGGCACCCTGCTGGCACTCTCCATCGCAGCGGGCGGGCTGCTGATCCCCGGCCCCCGGGCGCTGCTGTTTGCGGCCCTGGCCACCCTGGCGGTACTGGCCCAGCAACTGGTGACCGGCATCACCCTGGGGCCGGCACAGACCAGCTACCCCCAGGCCGGTCTGCTGGGGGCCTCTTTCTTTGCCATCGCCCTCCTGGCCCATGTGCTCACCCTGCGCCTCTCCCGCAGCGAACGGCTGGTCAGTCAGCAGGAGGTGGATCTGGCCAACCTGGAGCAGCTGAATGAATATGTGATCCAGCACATGGAGACCGGCATCGTGGTGACCGACCGGAAACGGCACATCCGTCTGCTCAACGAGTCGGCCTGGTATCTGCTGGGCATGCCCGACGCCGGGACCCGGGCCCCCCTGGAACAGGCCAGCCGGGAGCTCGCCAGGCAACTGAAGCAGTGGAACGTGAACCCGAAAGGGGAGCTGAACCCCTTCACACCAACCCCCGGCGGGCGGGAGCTCCAGGCCAGCTTCTCCCGCCTTGGCCATGCTGAACACGATGGGGCAGTGATCTTCATCGAGGATACCGCCACCATTACCCAGCGGGCACAGCAGATCAAACTGGCCTCGCTGGGCCGCCTCACCGCCAGCATCGCCCATGAGATCAGAAACCCCCTGGGCGCCATCAGCCACGCTCAGCAGCTGCTGCGGGAGTCCCCGGTCCTGGGCCCGGGGGAGCAGCGGCTGATGCAGATCATCGGCAGGAACTCGGAACGGGTCAATGCGATCATCGAAGACGTGCTGCAGCTCTCCCGCCGCTCGATGGCGCACCCGGAAACGATCGCCCTGGCCGCCTGGGTCGCCGATCTGATGCCGGACTTTGTTACCTCCACGGGCATCGACCGAGGCCAGGCCAGCCTGCGCATCACCCCCGAACAGGCCCGGGCCCGGGTCGATCCGGGGCAACTGCGGCAGATCGTCATCAATCTGCTGGAGAACGCCGTGCGCCATTTCGACCGTGACCCGGGAGAGCTGCGGATCCGGGTCAATGGTGGCTTCACCCCGGGATCGGGCAACCCGTTTCTGGACATCATCGATAACGGTCCCGGGATCGACCCGGAGACCGCCCGTCAGATGTTCGAACCCTTCTTCACCACCCGCAATGAGGGCACCGGCCTCGGCCTCTACATCGCCAGGGAGTTGAGCGAATTCAACCGGATCAACCTGGAATACATCGCCGTCCCGACCGGCGGCAGCTGTTTCCGTATCTCCTTTCCCAACCCGGGGGGTAACCGTTCAGTCCCCCCTCCTCAAATCCCCTCTCCCTCAGGGAGACGACTCCATGGATGGAGGAGGTAGAGTGACGCAGGATGCCAAAGCCGAGGGTTAGGGTGAGGGGTTCAAACCGGCAGGGGGCGTGAACGGTTACCCGGGGGTGGGCTGATACCCTATATTTTCTGCAGCCCTCGCCGATAGCTGTATGATATTTACCGCTCAATCCCAGGCACGCCGGAAGGCCCCCCTTGTATGAAGGGTCATCGGCATAGCAGATACACTAAAGGGGCATCCAATAACAACTTCACGATACTGCTTGCACAATCCTCCTCCTGTAGGATGCGGTGAGTTTCGCGAACCGCATCATTCACAACCACATTCTCGATTGATGCGGTTCGTTCCTCACCACATCCTACGTAATGCGCCGATCAGAAACCGGGAAGTTGTTTCTGAACGATTCCTGAAGAGCGTGATTACACTCCCATATACATAGTCTGGCACCCTGAGCATGAGCAACCCAATCGCACTGATCGTCGATGATGAGCCGGACATCCGGGAGCTGCTGGAGATTACCCTGGGCAGGATGGGGATCGACACCCGCAGCGCGGCAGATCTGAAGGCCGCCCGGGCACTGCTGCAGACCGAGCGCTTTCAGCTCTGCCTGACCGACATGCGCCTGCCCGACGGCAACGGTATCGAGCTGGTGGAAGAGATCGGCCGGCAGTTTCCGGAGCTCCCGGTGGCGGTCATCACCGCCCACGGGAATATGGAGTCTGCGGTACAGGCGCTCAAGGCCGGTGCCTTCGACTTCGTCTCCAAGCCGGTCGATCTGCAGCTGCTGCGCCGGCTGGTCAACACCGCGCTGAATCTCGAAACCCGGACGCCCCTGCCCAGTGGAGGGGGCATCCCGGAGGAAGCCACCCTGCTGGGGGAATCCGCCGCCATCGAGGAGATCCGGCGAATGGTCCGTAAACTGGCGCGCAGCCAGGCCCCGGTCTACGTCAGCGGTGAGTCCGGCACCGGCAAGGAGCTCGCCGCCCGGCTGATCCACACCCAGGGGCCGCGATCGGGGCGGCCGTTCATCGCGGTCAACTGTGGCGCCATTCCCCAGGAGCTGATGGAGAGCGAGTTCTTCGGCCACCGCAAAGGGAGTTTCACCGGCGCCATCGCCGACAAGGCGGGGCTGTTTCAGGCCGCCGACGGGGGTACCCTGTTCCTGGACGAAGTGGCGGACCTGCCGATGCCGATGCAGGTAAAGCTGCTGCGCGCCATTCAGGAAAAACGGGTGCGGCCGGTCGGGGCGCAGGCAGAGGTGCCGGTGGATGTCCGTATTATCAGCGCCACCCACAAGGACCTCTCACAGATGGTGGAGCGGGGCGAGTTTCGGCAGGACCTCTTCTACCGGATCAACGTGATCGACCTGCACATACCGCCCCTGCGCCGGCGTCGGGAAGACATAGCGCCGTTGATCAGCAGGATACTGGAACAGATCGCGTTGATGAGCGGCTCGGACATACCGCACCTGGAGCGGGATGCCCTGGATGCCCTCTACCACTATGACTATCCCGGCAACGTGCGGGAGCTGGAAAACATCCTGGAGCGGGCGGTCACCCTGTGCGAAGGGAACCGGATCGGCCTGGCGGAGTTGCAGCTACCGGAGCAGCCGTCCGCCAGTGCACCATTGGCTATGGACGGTCCCCTGGAAGAGTACCTGGAACAGGTGGAGCGGAATGCCATCACCGAGGCCCTGGAAGAGACCCGCTGGAACCGCACCGCCGCGGCCAGGCGACTGGGGATCAGCTTCCGCGCCCTGCGCTACCGGCTGAGCAAGCTGGGGATCGAGTGACCGGCGCCCGTTTGTGCTAATCTTTTCTGGTATGCATTTACACACGAAAAAATGGCCGCGGATTGACGCGGATCAGACACGGATTTCATTATGATTTCGACACAAGAGGCATTGACCACAGAAAAAAAACTCTCTGCTGAGGCGTATCTCTCCGGAGAGGAACGGGCAGAGTCCAAGCACGAATTCCTGGCTGGGGAGGTCTGGGCCATGGTGGGTGCAACCGATACCCACGTCACTATTACGGGTAACCTGTTTTTTCTGTTGAAACAGAAACTGAAAGGATCGCCCTGCCGCAGCTATATCTCTGACATGAAGGTGCGCATCGACAAGTCCGATGCCTTTTTTTATCCGGATGTCGTCGTCACCTGTGACGAGCGGGACCGCAGCAACAGGCTGTTCAAACAGCACCCGATCTTCATTGCCGAGGTGCTCTCCCCCTCCACCGAGGCCTTCGACCGGGGCGCCAGGTTCAGCCACTACCGGCAACTGGAGAGCCTGCAGTGCTACTGGCTGGTCGATTCCGGAAAGCAGGTCATCGACAGCTTCACGCGCATGGATAACGGGGATTGGGTGCTGCACAGCTACAGCGGGCCGGAGACAGTGGCAGGCATAAAAGCAGTGGATGTCGAGTTTGCCGTCAACGACCTCTACGATGAAGTCGACTGGGAGACACCTTCGTAGATGTAACCGTTCACTCCCCCTGCCGTTTTGAACCCCTCACCCTCACCCTCACCCTCGGCTTTGGCATCCTGCGTCACTCTACCTCCTCCATCCATGGAGTCGTCTCCCTGAGGGAGAGGGGATTTGAGGAAGGGGGACTGAACGGTTACTCGTAGATCAGCCCCATCGGCAGTTCCAGCTCGAGAGAGCGAAACAGCACCGTCTCATCTGCGCCATAGGTCTCCAGCAGCCATACGCCCTCGGTCTCCCGGCGAAACACCTCCACCTGTGGTCTCTCCTGGGCTACCAGCAGATACTCCTGAAGAGAAGGAAGCACCTGATAGGCCAGCCTTTTTTCCCGTCGGTCTATTGTCTCCGTGCCGGCCGACAATACCTCTACGATCAACACCGGCTCCCTGAGGAAGGTCGATTTGGCCGGTGACTGTTCGCAGCTGACCACCACATAGTAATTCCAATGGTTTCTTGCAGGTAGGGGTTATTTACCCCCCATCCGGAAATCCCCCTCATTGGTTCCATGCAGATTCGGTAACTGGGGACAATAGGTCTGCAAGAGATTGACCGAAAGACGAAGTTCTGGAAAGAGACTTAATGTTATCCTAAGTTAACCTTAAATAGGCGAAGTAACTTTACGCATCAAGAAACTATATATATACACCTGCTATGGTTATTGGTAGCAAAAGGGCCACTGATAGGGTTGGAAATCTTCGCTGGGGCGTTGAGCGCCGGCTCGAATTCGTGGAATTCCGGCTGTACTGGGAAGGGTACGTAAACCGCAGTGATCTCTCTGATCTATTTGGTGTGTCGGCACAACAGGCGTCGACGGACCTGAACCGCTACCTGGATCTCGCCCCGGGCAATATGCGCTATGACAAGAGCGCCAAACGCTATGTCCGGACTGAACAATTTAAGCCCGTTTTCATGGTGCCGGATTCTGTACGATATCTGGCGCAATTTTGTCTGGTTGCCACCGGCGCACTCGAACCCACAGAGACTTGGCTGCCCGAGGTTCCAAATTTCGATTCCGTACCATTCCTACGCAGGAATATCAATCCTGAGCACTTACGCGGTATCTTGGAGGCCATAAAGATAGGATTGGCCCTGGAGATTAGATATCAATCTCTCTCAAAGCCAGAGCCTATGTGGCGCTGGAATTCTCCTATTGCACTCGGTTTTGATGGGTTTCGCTGGCACGTCCGTGCCTGGTGCCATATCGATAATATCTACAAAGACTATCTGCTCCCGCGAGTTCTTGGAACCAGGAGTACCAAGTCGGTCGATGTTCGTCGACCGGTAGACGAGGATTGGGAGGAGATTGTTTCCATACGTGTGGTGGCCAACCCTTTATTCAGTGATGACCAGAAGTCCGTCATTGAGTTGGACTACGGTATGGAAAATGGAGTGCTCGAGATCAAGGTCCGGCGGGCACTACTGTATTACGTGTTAAAGCAACTGGGTCTGGACCGAGATCCGGAGTTTGTCCCGGCTCGGGAGCAGCACATCGTGTTGCTGGATCGGGAAAACATCGTGGGCAGGATGCCCACTGCAGCCACCATGGAGGGAGATAAAGCGTGACGAAGCGCCGCCTGCCCCAAGTGTACATGACACACTGGGCAAAGATGAAATCGAGCGGATGACCATGGAGGCCGTGTTCGAGGCTGAACGCGCACTCCATCGGCTACCGAGAGACGTATCCGCACAGCGTGAGCTGGGCTACGACATCGAATAAAAAGAGGGGAATCAAGGATCGCTGATTTTCGTGAAAGTAAAGGGGAAGGAGGAGATAGAAAATTATGTTGACACAGGAAGAACTTGAAGACCTCCTGCAAGATCTGGAATCGGATCGGGTAGAAAGAACAACTTCGACAACGAAAACCGATAAATATGCCGAGGCAATCTGCGCATTCGCCAATGACTTTACTAACCATCGGCAACCGGGTTATTTGATGGTTGGAGTGAGGGATGATGGGTCACCCTCGGACCTTGAGGTCACTGACGATTTGCTGAAGAATCTTGCGGCAATTCGCGCTGATGGGAATGTTCAGCCACTGCCAGCTATGACGGTGTCAAAATTTAGTCTTGGGGGCGGCGATGTGGCTGTAGTCGAGGTTTTGCCATCTGATTTGCCGCCAGTGAAATACCGGGGTCGTGTCTGGATCAGAGTGGGCCCCAGGAGACAGGTAGCCAGCGAACAGGAAGAGCGGATACTGGCTGAGCGGCGTGCCGCATTGCTAACGACATTTGATGCGCGCCCCTGTCATGGAGCATCACTGGATGATCTGGATACCCGTCTGTTTGAGATTGATTACCTGCCAAATGCCGTGGCGCCGGAGATCATTGAAGAGAATCATCGCAGTATCGAGCACCAGCTGGCGGCGTTGCGTTTTTTTGATCTCGCATCGGCCCAGCCCACCAACGCAGGGATCCTGTTATTCGGCAAAGACCCCCTAAAGTGGATTCCGGGTGCCTACATTCAGTTTGCTCGTTTTCAGGGTGTCGATCTGGATAGCGACCCAAGCGCGGAAAACACACTCAGCGGAGATTTACTCACTATTCTCAAGGAGCTGGAGCAGCTTATATCGGTTCATAATGCTACGGCTCCAAAAGGCAAAACCGTGCTGCGTGAAAAACAGGTTGCTCCTTATCCGAATACGGCGTTACGAGAGTTTCTGATGAATGCGGTTATGCACCGGTGTTATGAAGGCTCAACCGCACCGATCCGATTTTACTGGTTCTCTGATCATATTGAGATACAGAGCCCCGGCGGACTGTTTGGCGAGGCGACGCCTCAGAATTTCCCAAACCAGAATGCCTATCGAAATCCGGTTATCGCGGAAGCGATGAAAACTCTGGGATTTGTCAATCGATTTGGTCGCGGCGTTATTCGAGCTCAATCTGCTTTGGCGAAAAATGGCAACCCACCGGCAGAGTTCAATTTCCAGTTAACCTACATCCTTGTCACTATGAAGGCGGTCCCATGAAAACCATTGCGTTTTTCAACAACAAAGGTGGCGTTGGCCAGACGTCACTGGTTTATCACTTGGCATGGATGTATACAGACCTGGGACTGAAAGTAATTGCTGTCGATCTCGATCCCCAGGCCAACCTGACCAGCATGTTTGTACCCGAGGATTTGCTGGAAGAAATCTGGCCCGAGGGTAACAGTCCGAAAAGTATCTACGGTGCCATACAGCCGCTGTTGGAGGGTGTAGGTGATGTGGCCAAGCCACATGTTCATAATGTGGCCCGCAATATCGGTTTGATTCCTGGAGACCTGCGCCTGTCAGCGTCAGAAGACGAGTTGAATAGCCAATGGCCCGGGTGTCTGGATCGAAAGCAAAGGGCCTTTCGTGTACTGTCGGCCTTTTATCGGGTAATGCAATCGGCGGCAACGGAGAAGGAGGCGGATCTGGTGCTGGTTGATATTGGCCCAAACCTTGGTGCCATCAACAGAGCATCGCTCATTTCCGCGCAACATGTCGTTATCCCGCTGGCACCCGATATCTATTCGTTACAGGGGCTGCGTAACCTGGGCCCGACACTGAGGCGATGGCGCGAGGAGTGGGCCGAAAGGAAAGAGCGGATTCCGGTGGAAGAGTTGCAAATTCCAACAGGGCAAATGATGCCGGCGGGTTATGTGGTGATGCAGCATGCAGTGCGAATGGATCGACCGGTCAAGGCCTATCAGAAATGGATGGAGCGTATTCCAGGCGCATATCGGAAATATGTTATGGATGAAGAGCCGCAACAAATCACTGTGGAGAAAGACCCCTGCTGCCTGGCTCTGCTCAAGCACTATCGCAGTCTTATGCCGATGGCGATGGAAGTACGAAAACCCATGTTCTTTCTCAAGCCTGCCGATGGCGCCATCGGTGCGCATGTCAAGGCGGTTTCTGATTGTTATCAGGATTTCAAAGCCCTTGCCATCAAAATTGCCGAGCGGACGGGAGTTGCGTTTTCGTGACCGAATACAAAAAAAACTGATTGAAGTCGCCTTACCACTGGAGGCCATCAACAAGGAAG
>JAUXBK010000010.1 GCA_030619405.1 Sedimenticola sp.
ATATAAAACAGCTCTCAGATCCGTAGGGTGTGGTGAGGAACGAACCGCACCAACCTCAGGGTTGGCAGCCTCCCCCGGTGCGGTTCGCAAGCTCACCGCACCCTACGAAACTTCTTTTGATTTAGATAGCTATGAGGCACCTTGAAAGGCCTGCCCCTCACCCTAACCCTCGGCTTTGGCATCCTGCGTCGCTCTACCTCCTCCATCCATGGAGTCGTCTCCCTGAGGGAGAGGGGATTTGAGGTGCTAGCATCGGGTTGAGAGGGTTACGTCGGGCGCACATGCTCGATATAGTGCGGCCGGTCATCCATCCGCAGTTCCACCGCCTCCGCAATCACCCGTAGATGCCGGTCCGTATCCTCGAAGCGCAGGTCGCAGTGGGCCCGGCCCCGACTCTTCAGGGGGATGGGTATCATGTCTCGGTAGGTATAGATGTTCTCGCCAACATCGCCGCCGGCACAGACACAGGGGCACTCGGGGGTTTCGCCCTCGATCTCTGCACCTTCAAACATCAGTGACCCCGTCTGCCACCAGCGGGTCCGCTCTACCGAGCCACTCATGGTCTTCTCGATATAGGCACGGGAGAAGCGGACGATCACCCGGTCGCACTCGATCGTTATTGCCTCCACCTCTGAACCGACGAGATCGATGCTGCTACTGTCCATAGATATGCTCCGGAAACTGACTGATCTGTGGGAGAGGGATTATAGCCCCCCCCCGGGCGTTGAGAAACGCTCCGCAATCCCTGAGGTAAGCGGTAACGCGGCGCGTGAGCGCCGCCTCCCGGGTTCCCACGCAGAGCGTGGGAACCCGAGGCTCTGTCCCCTGCCCTCTGCCCTCTGTCCTCTGTCCTCTGTCCTCTGTCACCCCGCCGCCTGCCAGTTTACGGTATCCAGACCCAGCTCTTTGATCTTGCGGGTCAGGGTGTTTCTGCCCCACCCCAGCAACCGGGCCGCATCCTGCCGGCGACCACCAGTCTGCTCCAGCGCGGTTTCTATCATGATGGTCTCGAACAGGGGTACGGCCTCTAACAGCAACTCCTCTTGACCACCCTGCAACCGCCGGCGGGACCAGGCACGCAACGCGGTGGGCCAGTCGTCCACGGGCTCACACCGATGCTCGATATTACGGAGCTCCGAAGGCAGATCCTCCAGGTGGATCTCGGACCCGGAGGCCATCACGGTAAGCCAGCGGGCCGCGTTCTGCAGCTGACGAACGTTACCCGGCCATTCCAGACGCTCCAGTTCGACCCGGGCCTCGGGCAGCAGCACCTTGGTGTCCACCCTCAGCTCTGCAGCTGCCTCTGCCAGAAAATGGTTCATCAGCAACGGAATATCTTCGCGCCGCTCTCTCAGAGGAGGAAGGTGTACCCGGATCACGTTCAGGCGGTGGAACAGATCCTCCCGAAACCGTCCTTCACTCACCAGCTGTTCGAGATTCTGGTGGGTTGCTGCAATGATACGGACATCCACCTGGACCGGCTCATGCCCCCCCACCCGGTAGAACTCTCCGTCTGCCAGCACTCGTAGCAGACGGGTCTGCAGTTCCGCCGGCATATCACCTATCTCATCCAGGAACAAGGTACCCCCATCCGCTTGCTCGAAACGGCCCTGGCGCCTGCTCTGGGCACCGGTAAAAGCACCCCGCTCGTGCCCGAAAAGTTCCGACTCCATCAGCTCCCGAGGGATGGCCGCCATATTCAGCGCGATGAAAGGGTGACTGGCCCGGGGGCTGTGCCGGTGCAGCGCGTGGGCCACCAGTTCCTTCCCGGTGCCCGACTCACCGTTGATCAGCACCGTTATGTTGGAGCGGGAGAGGCGTCCGATCGCCCGGTATACCTCCTGCATCGCCGCCGCCTCGCCGATAATCTCGGCACTGGCCTTGATCTGCTCCTCCGGCTCCTGCGCAGTGCTTACAGCCCCCTTGCGGCAGGCCCGTTTCACCTGGTCCACCGCTTCGTCCACATCGAAGGGTTTTGGCAGATACTCGAACGCGCCACCATGAAAGGCGGCCACTGCACTGTCCAGATCCGAGTGTGCGGTCATGATGATCACGGGCAGATCCGGATAGAGCTCATGAATATGCCCGAGCAACGACAGCCCATCCATCCCGGGCATGCGCACGTCGGTGACGATGGCGTCCGGCCGTTCCCGGGAGAGCGCCTCCATCACACCGTCGGCACTGGGAAAAGAGGCCACCTCCAGCCCACCCTTCTGCAAGGCCTTCTCCAGCACCCAGCGAATGGAGCGATCGTCATCGATGACCCAGATTCGGTTACTTCCTGGCATTCGGGTTCTCCACCGGGAGCAAAACATTGAAAATGGTGTGTCCCGGCTCACTGCGACACTCCACCAGCCCTCCATGGCGGTTGATCAGGGATTGGGCGATGGAGAGCCCCAGCCCGATGCCTCCTTCGCTGGCACTGACCATCGGAAAGAAGAGCTTTTCCCGGATCTCTTTCGGGACACCCGGACCGTTGTCTTCGATCTGTATCTGCACCACCAGCCGGTGTCTCAGATTGACGATGGTGAACTGGCGCAGTATCCGGGTCCGCAGGGTGATACTTGCCTCATCGGTCTGTTCCAGCGCCCGGGCGGCGTTGCGTACGATGTTGAGCAGCGCCTGGATGATCTGGTCGCTGTCCAGGTAGAGATCCGGGATACTCGGGTCGTAGTCACGCCGAATCCTCATCCGTGCGCCGGTCTCGGCCAGCACCAGCCCTGCAACCCGTTCCAGTAGAGTGTGAATGTTCACTTCGCTGAAATGGGGTAGTTTATTCGGGCCCAGCATACCATCCACCAGGGACTGCAGCCGGTCCGCCTCATCGATGATGATCTGGGTGTATTCGGTCAGGGAGGGGTCTCCCAATTCCTGCTCCAGCAGCTGGGCCGCTCCCCTCAGGCCACCGAGCGGATTCTTGATCTCATGTGCCAGTCCTCGAATCAGGTCTCTGGTCGCCTGGTGCTGGCTCAGCAGCTGCTCTTCGCGGCTGATGCGTAACTGGCGGTCGATCTGGCGTATCTCCACCAGCAGACCTGCCTCGCCTTCGAAATCGATCAGGGGAACCACGGTGCAATCGATGGTGACGCTCCGTTGCTCGGGCAGAGGAAGTGTCATCTCCCGTTCCGTAAAGTGCCTGCCGCTGCTCAGAGCCCGTTTCAGGTTGGTCTCTACCATTCCTTGCGGGCACTGGATCAGGGAGCCGGCTTCCCGGCCCACCATGTTTCGGGTACTGACCTGGAACAGCATCTCCGCCGCCGGATTCATATAGCGCAATCGGAGATCCGTGTCGAACAGCAACACGACCGTATCCATATTTTCCAGGATACGGTTGCCGTAGTCGTGCAGAGAGGTGCCCAGCGTATTCATCAGGAATGCATATAGGCAAAAACAATGCCACTCTCAACTTGCTTATGCTCCGAGAGGAAATTTTCCCTTTCGGGCATTGGAATTAAACCCAGATCCTGCAAGTGCTCACACTCACATAGCACGATCACTTGCAGGATCTAGGTTAAAGGAGAAGGGGTCTCTTTTTCAACCGGCTCTGAGTGAAGTGATATGCACTATATTTAGTGCATTATTTTCACATTTAGAATTGCTGGGTCTTACCTGGCAGCAGGCCTGGGATTGAAGGTCGGTCGGTAGTTAGGAGCAAAGTTGGGGGTATACGGCCCCCCCTGGGGAGCCGTTGGCCGACGGTCACCCCCTTCACCGTCATCACCACCGCCGGGTTCCGGGGCTATCGGATTTTCCGTTTCCGGGGGCTCCACCGGCAAGGTTACATCCGGCGGGTTAACGGGAGCAAAATCGGGAAACGGCGGTGGCTCATACGGTGGCCGCTCGATCGGGTGCTCCGGCTTGAGATCAGGGTCGAAGAGGGTGGTCTTACGCAAATGGAAGGTCACCGGGGCGGTGCGTCCCAGCTCGATCCCACCCTGGTCGACGACGGCAGCTGATACCGTACGGGTGCCCCGATCCACATTCTGCAGTGTTATCTGGGCAGTCGCCAGCTCCCCCACCGAAGCACCATCCAGAAACACCTGGAACTTGTGGCCCTCCGACAACGGCGGCTGGATATCCAGAGAGACCTTCACGTTGCCTTCGTTATCCCAGATGGTTTCGTTGTCGCTGGGCCTGACCACGGCAAACCGGGTATAGGGCGTGCCCGGGATGGCGCCCTGCTCCTGCTGGTCGTCTTCCTCCCCCGGAAGAGGTCTTGGAGAGTAGACCGTCGGTTCCGGCAAGACTACTTTCTCCGCGCCATCTACAGGCTGGTCGGAAAAGTGGACCTGGCCCGATGCGTCCACCCATTTATACACACCCGCCACCACCGGGGTGGCGGATAACAGTAACAACAGTATCAAAAGGAAGGCATTTTTCATGCCCCAAAGCATAGCCCAGCGTGACACCTTCAACAATGGCCGGGATGGACCAGCTGTCGTTATTTGGCGACGAACGCCCAACCCCGACGAAAAAAGGCGCCTCTTTGACCAGCCCGTACCGTCGTTACAGGCTATAGTACATGTCGAACTCCACCGGATGGGTGGTCATCCGCAGGCGGGTCACCTCATCCATCTTCAACTCGATAAAGCCGTCGATGAGGTCATCGGTAAAGACACCACCGGCGGTGAGGAACTCACGATCTACATCCAGCTCCTCCAGCGCCTGGTCCAGGCTATGGCAGACGGTGGGAATCGCAGCGGCTTCTTCGGCAGGCAGGTCGTAGAGATCCTTGTCCATCGCCTCGCCCGGGTGGGTCTTGTTCTGGATGCCGTCCAGGCCAGCCATCAGCATGGCGGCGAAGCAGAGGTAGGGGTTGGCGGTGGCGTCCGGGAAACGCACCTCGATACGACGCGCCTTGGGGCTGGAAACCCAGGGAATCCGGATCGAGGCGGAACGGTTACGGGCTGAATAGGCCAGCATCACCGGAGCCTCGAAGCCAGGCACCAGCCGCTTGTAAGAGTTTGTAGAGGAGTTGGTGAAGGCGTTCAGGGCACGGGCATGCTTGATGATCCCGCCAATATAGTAGAGGGCTGTCTCGGAGAGTCCACCATACTGGTTACCGGCAAAGATATTCTCGCCGCCCTTGGCGATGGATTGATGCACGTGCATGCCGGAGCCGTTGTCGCCAACCAGTGGCTTGGGCATGAAGGTGGCGGTCTTGCCATAGGCATGGGCCACGTTCTGGATTACGTATTTCATGGTCTGGTTCTGATCGGCTCGCTTGACCAGGGTGTCAAACATGGTACCGATCTCGCACTGGCCGGCGGTGGCTACCTCGTGGTGATGCACCTCGACCCGTACCCCCATCTCCTCCAGCGCCAGACACATGGCGGCACGAATATCGTTCAGCGAGTCGACCGGCGGGACCGGGAAATACCCCCCCTTGGTGGTGGGGCGGTGACCGATGTTGCCATCCTCGTAGACCCGCTCCGAGTTCCACTCCGCCTCTTCGGAATCGACCTTGTAGAAGGAACCCTGCATGGTGGAGCCCCAGCGTACGTCGTCCAGGATGAAAAATTCCGGCTCGGGGCCGAAGTAGGCGGTGTCGCCGATGCCGGTGGACTGCAGGTAGGCCTCGGCGCGCTTGGCGACGGAGCGCGGATCACGCTCGTACCCTTCCATGGTGGTCGGCTCGAGGATGTCGCAACGGATATTGACCGTCACCTCGTCGGTGAAGGGGTCGATGACGGCGGAGTCCTGATCCGGCATCAGGATCATGTCGGACTCGTTGATACCCTTCCAGCCGGCGATGGAGGAGCCATCGAACATCTTGCCATCGGTGAACATCTCGTCGTCAATGATATTGGCGGGCATGGTGACGTGCTGCTCCTTGCCGCGGGTGTCGGTGAAGCGGAAGTCGACGAACTTCACTTCGTTGTCTTTGATCATCTTCAAGACTTTAGAGGCCATTCTGTTCTCCAGCTGAAATTTCAGTTATCCCGGCCGACACGGCGGCCGTTGGTGGTTTGTTTCCCCGTCCCGTGGGGGGGTCGGAAGAAAAGTCTGCCTGTATTTAGCAGAATCCGTGCCACAGACAAAAAGGCGATCGGATCAATGCCTGTTTCGAAGTCGATTACTCAGGAGCCAATCTATTCCGAAACAACGCATTATAGTGAAAAAAGCGCTCCGTTGGAAAACCCGGCCAATCGCCCGGGGTCATGCGGCACTGCCTCAGGCCCCGGGCTGGGGCATCGGAACATGCACGGATATAGTGCGACGCAGGATATTCTTGCACCCTGGTGAGAAATGCGGGCTAGCCGAAGTAGGCCCGTACCTTGCCAAACTCGGGGCAGCGATCGATACGCTCCTGCAACAAACGGGTCAGGGCGTTTGCACCGGCGCTGTCACTGCAGAGGGAGAGGGGGAAATAGACATCCACATCCACTCGGCCATCCAGGTAGTGCAGCATCAGCCGCTGCCGCCGGTCCACTCCCTTGATACCGTGCCAGCACTCCTCCAGCAACCGTTCTGCCTCTCCCCTCAGGGGTAGCCCGGCAGTGGGGGAAGCGACCTCATCGTCCTCCGGATCGATATGCACCGTGACATCGTCGACCTCTTCGACCTGCTCCTGAAGACGATCCATCACCGTCTGGCTGATGATGTGTCCCTCGGATACGCTCAGGCGCGGGTCCACCAGTACGTGAACGTCGACCGAGGCCCGCCCGCCCATCTTGCGGGTGCGCAGCATGTGAATTGCCTTGACACCGCTGACCGACAGGATGGTCTGCCGGATCTTCTCCAGCCGCGCCTCCGCCAGGCCCGAGTCCGCCAGCTCCTGCACCGCCGGCCAGCCGATCTCCCAGCCGACGTGTGCGATCATCAGGGCCACCACGGCGGCGGCCAGGGCATCCAGATAGGGCAGCCCGGCGATGGTTCCGCCCACCCCAACCAGCACCACGATAGAGGAGACTGCATCGGAACGGTGATGCCAGGCGTTGGCCCGCACCATCTCGGATCTGATCCGGTTGGCTACTCTGACCGTGTAGTGATAGAGCCACTCCTTGGCCAGGATCGAAATCGCCGCGACCACCAGTGCCAGCGCCCCCGGCACCATTAGCTCCTCCGGGTTGAACAAGCGGCTCACCGCATCCCAGCCAATGCCCAGGCCCACCAGGATCAACAATACCCCGAGCCCGAGGGTGGCCAGCGTCTCGAAGCGGCCATGGCCATAGGGGTGTTCCGAATCCGGTCCCTGCACTGCCTGACTGGAGGCGAACCAGACCAGCCCGTCTGAGAGCAGATCCGACAGGGAGTGAACACCATCTGCCACCAGCGCCTGGGAATGGGTGATCCAGCCAAACAGAATCTTTATGGCCGCCAGCAACAGGTTGACCACCGCCCCGACCAGTGTCACCCGCCGGGTCTCTCGATACCGCTCGCTATCGGGTGCCCTGGTTTCTGCCATCCCGCTCATGGTTCACCCACCTTCAGTATCACGATCTGCTGATCCCCTTCGTCCCGGGTTTCCAGCACCTCGTGCCCGTTGATACGACACCACGCAGGGATGTCGATCAGTACCCCCGGATCAGTGCAGACCACTTCCAGCACTGTGTCAAGTGCCAGCTTCGCCACCCGGTCCTGAACCCGGATCACCGGCATTGGACAGAGCAGGCGACGTGCATCCAGTGTGAAACGGGTCACAGGTGCCACGTCTGGGGTATCTCATGCGGCGGCAGGGGCCGGACCCGGAGCAGACAGCTGTTTCCCTCCCGGTCTGCCATCTCCAGCTCTACTTCCGCTGCATCACGCCCCTGGCTGTAGCGGGCCACCAACCGGGCCGCCAGCTCGATATCCGCATCCCCCACTTCCCCATCGATCAGGGCCAGCGGCCCCGGGTGGCTGATGGTCCGGATGCTGACGAACTGTTTTCGGTAACCCTGAAGGAAATTCCCCTCCCCCTCTTCACGAGAGATGATGAGCTTGAAATGGGGCCTGGGGCGCAAGTGACGTCCCACCTTGAGCAGCATGATGTCATCCATCTCATACTGCTTGCTGCCCCTTGCCTGCCACAGGTCGGCCAGCTTGGAGGAGTACTGGGCATCGGTGAGAAAACAGCAGCCACCGGCAGGCTGAGCATAATCCTTCAACCCGAACCGCTCCGCCAGTGCCATCTGCGGCTTGCGGCTGCGGCCACTGAAGTCGTACAGTTGCTCCCGTTTCACCCAGCCCTCCCGTTCCGGCAGGGTCTCCGGCAGATTCTTCGCACACAGGGGGCGCAGCAGCAGATCGCCGGAACCGGACTCCCGCGAGACCACCGGCATGGTATCTTTGCGCTGGGACATGGGCCGCTGTCCCACCACCTCACCGGTGATGATGAAATCGAAGCCGTGCTGGATTATCCACTCATGGGCCTTGCGCACCATGAAGATCTTACAGTCCAGACACGGATTGAGGTTGGCGCCGTAACCATGCATGGGATTGAACACCACCTCCTTGTAAGGCTCGACGATATCCACGATGTGCAGCTTGATCCCCAACTGCTCCGCCACCCAGAGCGCATTGTTGCGCTTGGGTCTGGCCCGCTCCTTCTTGCGGATAGCATGGGTATGCCCCTCGACACAGAAACCGGTGAAAAAGTTGATGCCTTCCACGTGTATACCCTGCTCCCGGATCACCCTTGTTGCCAACAGGGAATCCAGGCCGCCGGAAATCAGGGAAGCGGCCTTGCGTTGTTCGCTCATCTTTACTCTTTTCCCTTCAGCAACCCTTCGAGTCCTGCGAACGGCTTGTGGGTGGCGGTTGGGCTCTCCCCGTCCCCGGCAGATGCCCCCCCGTGATCCGAGTGCTCCAGAAAGCGCTGATGCTCATTGTCATGACAGAATAGACAAAGCAGTTCCCAGTTGCTGCCATCCTCCGGGTTGTTGTCATGGTTGTGGTCCCGATGGTGCACCGTCAGTTCACGCAGATTTTCCCGGGTAAATTCCCGGCTGCAGCGGCCGCACACCCAGGGGTACATCTTTAGTGCCTTCTCGCGGTAGCCCTGCTCCCGGGTCTCCCGGTTGCGCCGGGCCTCGGCCACCACCCGGTCCAGTCTGTTGTTGCTGTCTGACATGTATCTCCTCATTTTGTTCAGCGGGGACAACGCCCCTTGGGTCGACAGGATCAGGTGCGTAGCGGCGGACCCCTCGCAGGCAGCTGCCATTGCCTACCACACCAGGTCATCCGGCACCTGATAGTCCGCATAGAGGTCATCCTCATCCGCCGCGGCGGGCAGGTCGTTGCAAAGCACAACGGACGACGGGTCACGCTGGCGGATCTTCTCCGCGACGGCTGCAGGCACCAGTTCGTACCTTTGGCCCAGCCGCACGATAGCTATGCGCCCCTGGCTGAGCTGCTTCCGGACCGTTTCGCTGACGAACATCCGCGCAACCTTTTTGCCATCGGTGAAACTGTAAGTGATTTCACCCTCTGCTTTCGCTACGCGATTGCTCTCTATCAGCTGCCTTATCTGTGCCGCAATCGCCTTCTGCCGCTCCCTCTCGACCCGCTGGTGGTTGAGTTCCCGATCCCGCTCGGCATCGGCAGCCGCCGCCCGGCGAGCCTCGGCTTCAGCCTGATCCTCGACCTTTCCCTTCTTCCTGCTCTTTCGCTGCAGTTTCTCTTTCTTCTGTTTCGCCTTGTGCGCCTGCTGCAACTGCCGGTCGGTCACCAGACCTGCTTTCTTCAACTGCTCATGTAACGAATTACCCAACCGTACCGCCTCCTGAAATCGATCCCGACCCGATGATTCTGAGCGAGCACGAGCGGTCTGTCCAGTACCCCGAAAACCCGGGACAGCAGATAGAACCTGCAGCTCCCCACACTCTGTTCTACAATAGAATTTCCCCACTCCATTCCTGGTAATCACCAATGAACAGGTTCTTCGCCATCACCATCGCGCTCTGGCTCTGCCTGCAAATGTACGGCGTGGCCGGTGCCGAAAGCGGCGTTGACGTGGTAACCATGAAAAATGGCGACATCTTCAATGGCACTGTCGATAAGGCAAGCTTCACCCTGACGACACACTATGGAAAGGTCTCCATCCCCGATGCCCAGGTGGCGGAACTGCACTTTGGCAAGACCCCACAGGTCATAATCATCACTCAGGGGGGCGCCCACTACAGCGGCACGCTGACAGAGAAAGAGATCCTCATACAAAGGGCGCTGCACCAGCCCTTGCCCCTTGCATTCACGGATATCGCCGAGATCAGTATCGCGCCCAGAAAGAGCCGCCGGAAGAGACGACTCATACGCGACACGGTGGAGGCGCTGAACGGCGATCTGTTCCACGCCCGGATAGCCACTACGGATTTTATATTGAAGGCCCCTGACTCGATCCAGATGCTCAATCGTTCCCGCATCTTTCTCATGGAGTTCATGCAATCGGAAGAGGAGGGCGAATCCCTGGTTCAGGTCACACTCAATAGCGGAGCAAAACTTCAGGGACAGCTGATGACCCGCCGGATTCAGGCGGAAGACCGGTTCGGAAATCATCTAGAGCTGGGCATCGGCGGGCTGAACCTGCTTGCCTTTCAGGTCAACCATCAGCCGGACACCTTCCCCGGCTACAACTATCGGAAACGGATAGCGCCTTCGACCCTGATACGCGA
The DNA here is from genome assembly GCA_030619405.1 of Sedimenticola sp. Classification (GTDB taxonomy): domain Bacteria; phylum Pseudomonadota; class Gammaproteobacteria; order Chromatiales; family Chromatiaceae; genus JAUXBK01. The sequence continues at coordinate 10,593 of JAUXBK010000010.1, forward strand.
TCGGCTGCGGGACGGCACCCCTGGGCCGGAGATGATTGCGCTGCGCGGCGGGGAGTTCCGGCGCGGTGATCTTCAGGGCGATGGCGATGGTGACGAACAGCCGCCAAAGCTTATAGCACTGAAACCCTTTGCCATCGGCCTGTACGAAGTCACCTTCGATGAGTATGACCGGTTCTGCGACAGTACCGGCAAGGATAAGCCGGACGACGCCGACTGGGGCCGGGGCCGCCATCCAGTGGTCAACGTCTCCTGGGACAGCGCCACTGCCTACACCGACTGGTTGAGCCAGCAGACCGGCCAGCGCTATCGCCTGCCAACGGATGCCGAGTGGGAATACGCAGCCCGAGGCGGTACCGGCACCCGTTTCTGGTGGGGTAACGATATCGGCTTTGCCAATGCCAACTGTGCCGGCTGCAGCAGCATCTGGGACGGTGCGATGACCAGCCGGGTGGGCAGCTTCGGCCCCAACCCCTATGGCCTGCACGATACCGCGGGAAACGTGTTCGAGTGGGTGGCGGACTGCTGGAACGACACCTTTGAAACCGCCCCCGGTGACGGCTCCGCCCTGGAGAAACCCAACTGCGGTATCCGCGTCATCCGTGGCGGGGCCTGGAGTTTTCCGCCGAAAGAGGTCCGTTCAGCCAACCGCTGGCGGGATTTTCATCCGAGACGCAGCGATGACACCGGCTTTCGCCTGGTTCGCGAATTAGGGGGAGAGTAACTCTTCGTGCGCTTCGTGGTAATTCTTTTTCCACATTTAGAATTTCTGGCGATATACTTGCGCGGTCGAATCACCATCCAGAACAGGTCGTTACCCCGTGACTACAGAATCCAGAAACAGCGAAAACGAGTACGCGACCTTCCAGGGTCTGTTCTTCACCCTGGAGCGGTACTGGGCGGAGCAGGGCTGCACCATCCTGCAGCCCTACGATATGGAAATGGGTGCAGGCACTTTCCATACTGCCACCTTCCTTCGGTCCATCGGGCCGGAGCCCTGGAACGCCGCCTACGTGCAGCCCTCCCGGCGCCCCACCGACGGGCGCTATGGCGACAATCCCAACCGGCTGCAGCACTATTATCAGTATCAGGTGGTGATGAAACCGTCGCCTCTGGACATACAGCAGCGCTACCTGGGTTCACTGGAGATGCTGGGGATCGATCCCCTGGTGCACGACATCCGCTTCGTGGAGGACAACTGGGAATCCCCCACCCTAGGGGCCTGGGGACTCGGCTGGGAGGTGTGGCTGAACGGGATGGAGGTGACCCAGTTCACCTACTTCCAGCAGGTGGGCGGCCTCGACTGCCGCCCGGTCACCGGGGAGATCACCTACGGCCTGGAACGTATCGCCATGTACATCCAGGGGGTTGAGAGTGTATTTGACCTGATCTGGACCCACGGGCCCCAGGGAACGGTCACCTATGGGGATGTGTTCCACCAGAACGAGGTGGAGCAGTCGGCCTACAACTTCGAACATGCGGATGTGGCGTTTCTGTTCCAGCTGTTCGATCAGTGCGAGCAGCAGAGTAAAAGCCTGATCGCGCTGGGCCTGCCACTGCCGGCTTACGAGCAGGTGATGAAGGCCTCCCACGCCTTCAACCTGCTGGATGCCCGGCGCGCCATCTCGGTCACAGAACGCCAGCGCTACATCCTGCGGGTACGCACCCTCTCCCGGGCGGTGGCAAAGGCCTATTACCAAGTGCGGGAGCGACTCGGTTTCCCCCTATTGAAGCAGGACCAGGAGAAGACCCATGGCTGATCATGCAGATCTGCTGTTCGAACTGGGTACTGAAGAGCTGCCCCCCACCGCCCTGCGCCGGCTCTCGGATGCCCTGACCGCAGAGTTCACCAGCGGGCTGGAGAAGGCCAACCTGGGCCATGGCACTGTTCGCCCGTTCGCCACCCCCCGCCGTCTGGGGCTGCTGGTGGAGCGCTGTGCACTACAACAGCCGGACCAGGAGATCGAACGCCGGGGACCGGCACTGCAGGCCGCCTTTGATACCGAAGGCAAACCCACCCGGGCAGCCGAGGGTTTTGCCCGCTCCTGCGGGGTGCAAGTCCACGACCTGGCCCGGCTGAAGAGCGACAAGGGGGAGTGGCTGATGTACCACCTCCAGCAACAGGGGCAGCCGGCATCGGCACTGCTGCCGGAGATCGCAGAGAGCGCCCTCAACCGGCTGCCCATCCCCAAGCGGATGCGCTGGGGTGACCGGGAGGCGCTGTTCGTGCGCCCGGTGCACTGGCTGCTGTTTCTGCATGGAGAGCAGGTGGTTCCCTGCACTCTGCTGGGTGCGGAGGCGGGCCGCTCCACCCGCGGCCATCGGTTTCATCACCCTGACCCGATAATCGTGGAGAGCCCGGCCAAATATGAAGATCTGCTGCTGAACAAAGGGAGAGTGATCGCTCACTTCGATACCCGGCAGGTGAAGATTGAGCAGCAGGTCAAAAGCAGCGCCGAGGCGCTGGGCGGCCGGGCGGAGATCGACCCCGCACTGCTGGATGAGGTGACGGCCCTGGTCGAGTGGCCGGTTCCCATCAGTGCCGGTTTCGAGGAGCGCTTCCTCGAGGTACCCCATGAAGCGCTGATCCTCACCATGAAGAAGAACCAGAAGTATTTCCACCTACTGGACCCGGAAGGCCGGCTGGTGAACCACTTCATCACCATCGCCAACATCGACAGCCCCCGGCCGGAGGTTATCAAGGAGGGCAACGAGCGGGTGGTGCGCCCCCGTCTCAGCGATGCCATGTTCTTCTGGGAACAGGACGGCAAACATCGCCTGGAAAGCTACGTCGACGCCCTGAAATCTGTGGTGTTCCAGCAGAAACTGGGGAGCATGTATGAAAAGTCGGAGCGGGTGGCCCGGCTGGCGGGATACATCGCCCGGGCCATCGGCGGCGACCCGGAACTGGCCCGGCGTGCCGGTATGCTCTCGCGCTGTGACCTGATGACCGCCATGGTCCAGGAGTTCCCGGACATGCAGGGCGTCATGGGCCGCCACCAGGCAGAGCGGGACGGCGAATCCGCAGAGCTGGCCCAGGCTATGGAAGAGTTCTACATGCCTCGCTTCTCCGGCGACCGGCTGCCCGAGAGCCGCACCGGCATCGCCACCTCCCTGGCCGAGAAGATAGACACCCTGGTCGGCATCTTCGGCATCGGCCAGAAACCGACCGGTGACAAGGATCCTTTTGCCTTGCGGCGTACCGCACTGGGGGCCCTGCGTATCCTGTGGGAACACCAGTTGCCGCTGGAGCTGGGACCGCTGCTGCAGCGGGCAGCCGAGGCTCTGGCCGACCGGCTGAACCCGGAGTGGGAGGTCGGGGAGGTTCGAATATTCCTGATGGAACGGCTGCGAGGCCTGTACCAGGAGCGAGGGGTGGGCGCCAATCTGTTCCGGGCGGTGGCCGAGGTCGAGCCACCCAGCATCATCGACTTCGATCGCCGTATCGAGGCAGTCGCTGCCTTTCACTCCCTGCCGGAGGCCGAGGCCCTGGCAGCGGCGAACAAGCGTATCCGCAACATCCTGCGCAAGGCCGGGGTGGGCATACCCGCAAAGGTGGAGCCCGGGCTGTTCCAGGAAGACGAAGAGCGGGACCTCTACCAGACACTGCAGGCGCTGGAGCAGGCCATCGAACCCCTGCTCGAGGTCAGCGACTATGCGTCGACTCTCCAGGCACTGGCAGAACTGAAGGATCCGATCGATGCCTTTTTCGACCGGGTTCTGGTCATGGCCGATGACCCGCTGGTGCAGGGCAACCGCCTGGCACTGCTGAACGGGCTCTACCAGCTGTTTCGAAAAGTCGCCGACGTCTCCCACCTTCAGTAGGGGCACTGAAAAGCATGCTGGACGATACCCGAAAAGACTCCTGGCTAGCGATGCTGGAGCAGGTACAGGCGTTTCATCTCAAGCACCGTTTCAAACAGACCGGGGGGGAAGAGCTGCCCTACCGGGTGGCGCTGATGGCAGAGGAACTTGGCGAGATCTCCGCCTGCGTGACCAAGGGTAAGAGCACGGAACTGCTGTCGGAAGAGGTGGCCGATCTGCTGATCCTGGTGATGGGCACCGCCATCGCCGGAGAGTTCGACCTCAACCAGGCCTTCTGGTCGAAGATGGAGAAGCTGATGCAGCGAGAGTCACGCATGATCGATGGCCGTATCCGGGTCTCTGATTTCCGGGATATGGAGTAACGGCAGGTGAAAGGAGCCCGCAATATAAAAGTTAGTAAGCGCTTACTGATCGTCCCTCCGTTATGAAACTGGTTATTCTCGGCCGAAATGGTGTCATCAATGAGGTCCGGGAGGGCGACGTCAAATCTCCGGGTGATTGGCGCCCCATCCCCGGCAGCCTGGAGGCGATAGCCGATCTCAACCAGGCCGGTTACCAGGTCATCATCGCCACCAATCAACCTGGCCTGGCCCGGGGACTGTTCGATATCAACGCCCTCAACGCCATCCACCGTAAGCTGCATGACGAACTGGAACGAGCGGGTGGCCATGTGGATGCCATCTTCTTCTGTCCGCACCGGCCCCGGGACAACTGCGACTGCCGAATGCCGAAGCCCGGGCTGCTACGACAGATCTCAGAGCGTTTCTATTGTGATCTCAGCGAGGTCCCGGTGATAGGTGACAGCAAGCGCCATCTTGTGGCGGCCAGAGCCGTGGGCGCGCAACCTGTACTGGTACTCACCGGCCATGGGTTGGAAACCCGGGAGCGGCTGACCGAAACGGACACGACTCCCATCTTCCCGGACCTCGCAATGGCCGTGGAGGCGCTGCTCAGGGATGAGAACCCGGAGGGCTGACATGGTCGCGATTCGATCCCTCCTCTATTTCATCTTCCTGATTCTCACGATCATCGTTTTCGGCCTGCTGATCTCCATTGCAGGCCTGCTTCGGCTCTCCCCCAGATGGCCCGGGATACTCGCCGGAGCATGGGGCCTCACCAATCTGAAACTTCTGAAATGGATCTGTGGGCTCGATTACCGTCTCCAGGGCCGGGAGAACATACCGGATCGGAGCTGCATCGTCTTGTGCAAACATCAGTCCACCTGGGAGACCATCGCGCTGCGCTGGTTGCTTCCCCCCTATCAGGCCTGGGTGTTGAAGCGAGAGTTGATGCGGATTCCCATCTTCGGCTGGGCGCTCGCAGCGGACCGTGCCATCGCCATCGATCGCAATGCGGGCAGACAGGCGGTGAAGCAGTTGATCGAACAGGGAATAGAGCGTCTGAAAGAGGGCCGCAACGTGATCATTTTTCCGGAAGGGACCCGGGTGGCGCCCGGCGAACACAAAAAATACGCCATCGGCGGTGCCCTGCTGGCCCAGAAATCGGGTCACCCTGTGCTCCCCATCGCCCACAATGCCGGGGTCTACTGGAAACGCCGGGGCCTGAAGAAATACCCCGGGATCATCCAGGTGGTGATCGGTCCGCTGATTGAGACCGAGGGGAAGAGTGCCGCCGCCATCAACCGGGAAGTCGAGACGTGGATCGAGAGCAAGGCCTCGGAAATTGAAACTGGACTCCGGACCAAGGACCGAGGATCATAGTAACCAGGGACACAGGTAACCGTTTACGGGATCATAAAGACATCTAGCCGCGGATTAACGCGGAACAAACACGGATTTATTTGATAATACAAACCTCTTGAACGCTACTTTTTGGGCGCCGAGGCTGATTGGCAGCCCAACCTCCACTCCAAGATCCTTCGTGTATCAAAGCCATAACAATATCCGTGTGTAATCCGCGTCCATCCGCGGCTATTTTTTTGTTCGTGAACGCCTACGGAACACGGTTCCCTACCTTTGATAAAGCTGAAACCACGGTCCGCCCCCTGAAAAGCCTCCTGATTTTCAGTTCTACTTTTGCTGTATCGACTGAACGTAGTAGACAAGTTCCAGAACGCGTGCGCGTACCACCGCTTCACCACCATAAGGGCCGTACCGCTCGACATCCTCTTTTTTATACCGGCTGCCCCATACAGGCATAGCTCGATCGCCGTGTCCGGAAACAACTGCTCGACCATCGATCATCTGGAAAACTCTCATAAATGGGTACTCACCCCCATTATTCTTTGCCAGTGCAGTCAAATCAGACGGTTTAACAGTAAGAAACTGTGCCATGTTACCGTTTCCTCTCCCTCCGACACCATGACATGAGGCGCAAGAAATCCGGAATTCGTTGGAACCAATAAGTTCCTCCTCAGCAATAACCGCTCCACTACCGAAAATAGAACTGGCAACCAGTGCCGAAAATACGAACCTTCCAATGTTACTAAGTGTGCTTGATTTAGACATACATCCCCCGCCTTATCTGGTCAATTGACGCCATTTTTCGTGTACTTCCATTATCATTATGGTGATCAAACAAGATTTTCTCAATATTTAGGAGGGTTACATGTTCCAGGTCAAAAAGCAGAGACCAGCATGCTACCCCATCCGCGCTTTAGCCCGGCTATTCCATGGCCTGAAATTAGTGGGTTCCGTAATATTCTTGTGCATAACTATGCTGGGCAATATTGATCCGATGACGGTCGCATCGATCATCGAAAAACATCTGTTTGATTCCCCTCACCCTGTCCCTCGGCTTTGGCATCCTGCGTCGCTCTACCTCCTCCATCCATGGAGTCGTCTCTCGGAGGGAGAGAGGACCCGTTGTTGAGAGCTTGGGGCATTGCTTCCGACTTCTCACCGTTTTTTTCTTTTCCTAGGACCTAGGACCTAGTACCTGCCTTTAAGCCACGGGGACGAACTGTGACGGCGCCTGCCCCGCCAGATACTCGTAGGTCTCCCAGCGCAGATCCACCAACTCCTGGGCCATCCGCATCAACCGCTCCGCCTCTTCCGGGTTGGTGCGGGTCAGTATTTTGTAACGCATTTCGTTGTAGGCGTAGTCCCTGAGAGCGATCCGGGGCCGGGGTGAGTCGAGGATAAAGGGCCGCTGGCCCTGGCTCCGTAACGCCGGGTTGTAGCGAAGCAACGGCCAGTGACCGCTCTCCACCGCCAGCTTCTGCTGCCGCAGGCCATCCTTCAGATCGTAACCATGGGAGATACAGGGGCTGTACGCCAGAACCAGGGAAGGTCCCGGATAGGCCTCTGCCTCACGCATCGCCTGCAGTGTCTGCTGGGGATTGGCGCCCATGGCGATCTGGGCCACGTAGACGTTGCCGTAAGAGGCCGCCTGCAATGCCAGGTCCTTCTTGCCGATACGCTTGCCGGCCGAGGCGAACTTGGCGGAGGCGGCGGTAGGTGTCGCCTTGGACATCTGCCCACCGGTATTGGAGTAGACCTCGGTGTCCAGTACCAGCACATTGATGTTACGCCTGCTGGCCAGAGCGTGATCGAGGCCACCAGATCCGATATCGTAGGCCCAGCCATCGCCGCCCACCAGCCAGACACTGCGCCGGATCAGGTGATCGACAATGGAGAGCAGGTCCTTCGCCTTCTGGTCGTCGATGCTCTGCAGACGCTGTTTCAACGCCTCGACCCGCTTGCGGTGGGCGCGGATCTCGGCACCGATGCGCTGCTGATTGTTGATCAGCGCAGCCACGATCTCCTTCCCCAGCTGGGGTTCCAGCTCCCGCAGCAGCTGTTTCGCCATATCCATATGGTGGTCCGCCGCGATCCGCATACCGAGACCAAATTCTGCGTTGTCCTCAAACAGAGAGTTGGACCAGGCTGGACCCTGGCCGTCTTGATTCATGGTCCAGGGGGTGGTGGGCAGATTACCGCCATAGATGGAAGAGCAGCCGGTCGCATTGGCCACCAGCAGCCGCGGCCCGAACAGCTGGGAGAGCAACTTCACATAGGGTGTCTCTCCACAGCCGGCACAGGCGCCGGGAAATTCAAACAGGGGCTCCAGGAACTGGGCACCCCGGACTGAGGAGAAATCCACCTGCGCCCGCGGGTTGACCGGCAGCTGCTCGAAAAAGCCGATGTTAGTTCTGCCCTGCTCCAGCACCGGTGCCTTAGGTGCCATGTTGATCGCCTTTTTCGATTTGTCCTCGAGGTTGAAGGCCGGGCAGTCTTCCACGCAGAGACCACAGCCGGTGCAATCTTCGAGATAGATCTGCAGGGTGTAACGGGTCTCCGGGAAACCCCGGGCACTGACCGGCACCGAAGGAAATCCCTTCGGTGCCCCCTCCAGCATACTCTCGTGATAAAACCTGGCGCGGATGACACTGTGGGGACAGACAAAGCTGCAGTTGCCGCACTGGATGCAGGTATCAGGCTCCCACACCGGCACGAAGTCTGAGACATTGCGCTTCTCCCAGCGAGTGGTGCCGCTGGGATAAGTGCCATCCACCGGCAGCATACTGACCGGCAGGGAGTCACCCTCTCCCCGCATCATCTTTGCCGTCACTTCCTGCACGAAGGGCGGTGCCTGGGACGGCACCACCTGATCCAGATCACACTCGCTGCTGACCGCTCCGGTAACCTCCACCTGATGCAGGTGATCGAGGGCGGCATCCACCGCCTTGAAGTTCTGTTCGATCACCGCCTTGCCCTTTTTAAGATAGCTCTTCTCGATGGCTTGTTTGATCTGCAGGATCGCCTCGTCTCTGGGCAGCACCCCGGAGAGGGCAAAGAAGCAGGTCTGCATTATGGTGTTGATGCGCCGTCCCATGCCCGAGTCACGAGCGACTGTGGAGGCATCGATCACATAGAAGGAGATGTTCCGGTCCAGGATAGTCTGCTGCATGGAGCGGGGCAGATGCTGCCACACCTGGTCTGCCGAATAGAGTGAGTTGAGCAGGAATACTGACCCGTCTACCGCCCGTTTCAACAACTCGGTCTGGTAGATGAAGTTGAACTTGTGGCAGGCAATGAAGTTGGCCGACTGGATCAGATAGGGGGCACGGATCGGGTCCGGCCCGAAACGCAGGTGAGAGACTGTCTGGGAACCCGATTTCTTCGAGTCGTAGACAAAATAACCCTGAGCGTGCAGATCGGTGTTTTCACCGATAATCTTGATGCTGTTCTTGTTGGCACCCACGGTGCCATCGGCCCCGAGCCCGTAAAACAGCGCCCGGGTGACGGTTTCAGGCTCGATATCGAACGCCGGATCGTACTCCAGGCTGGTATGGGTCACATCGTCATTGATCCCCACAGTGAAGTGGTTCTTGGCCGTTTCCCGGGCGAGTTCCTCGAACACCGCTTTCACCATAGCGGGGGTGAACTCTTTAGAAGAGAGGCCGTAACGGCCTCCGATCACCCGGGGCATGCGATCGATACGCCCGCTGCCATGAGCCTCCGTCAGTGCCGTGGCCACATCCAGATAGAGGGGTTCACCGACAGAGCCGATCTCCTTGGTGCGGTCCAGCACCGCGATGGATCTGACGCTGTCCGGGAGTGCCTGTATCAGGTGTTCGACTGAAAACGGGCGGTAGAGATGCGCATTGATCACGCCCAGCTTTTCACCCCGGGCATTCAACACATCGATGGTCTCGGCCACCGTCTCCGCACCGGACCCCATGATCACGATGACGCGATCGGCCGCCGGGTCACCGTGGTAGTCGAACAACCGGTACTGCCGGCCGCTACGGCCGGCAAACCGGTCCATGATCCCCTGAACGATGCCGGGGGTGGCATCGTAGAAGGGGTTGGCACTTTCGCGCCCCTGGAAATAGACATCCGGGTTCTGGGCGGTCCCACGGATGAAGGGATTGTCCGGGTTCAGGGCCCGCCGGCGATGAGCATAGACCAGCTCATCATCGATCATGGCACGGATATCCGCCTCTGACAGCAGTTCGATCTTGTTCACCTCATGGGAGGTGCGGAAACCGTCGAAGAAGTGGACGAAAGGTACCCGGGACTCGAGGGTCGCTGCATGGGCGATCAGCGCCAGGTCGTGGGCCTCCTGAACGGAGGCGGAGGCCAGCAGGGCAAAGCCGGTAGTGCGGGCTGCCATCACATCCTGATGATCCCCGAAGATGGAGAGCGCCTGGGCTGCCAGGGAGCGGGCCGCCACATGGAATACCGCCGAGGTCAGCTCACCGGCAATCTTGTACATGTTCGGCAGCATCAGCATCAGGCCCTGGGAGGCGGTGAAGGTAGTGGTCAGTGCCCCGGTCTGCAGCGCGCCATGGGCGGTACCCGCCGCGCCACCCTCACTCTGCATCTCGATCACGTCAGGCACCTGACCCCAGATGTTCTTCAGCTTCTTTACCGCCCACTCGTCTGCATGCTCCGCCATCGGCGATGAGGGGGTGATCGGGTAGATGGAACAGACCTCACTCACCCGGTAGGCCACATGTGCCACCGCTTCGTTCGCGTCCAGGGTTACAACTTTTTTATGCTCGCCCATGGTTGAGTTACTCCGACTCCAATCCAGGTTCAGGGATCATTTCGATGGCATGACAGGGGCATTGCTCATAGCAGACGGCACAGCCGGTGCAGCGCTCATAATCATAGCGGTAGCGTTTGCCGGGGCCCAGCTTGACCACTGCGCCCTCGGGGCAGGATCCATAACAGCCGTCACATTCGAAACAGTTGCCGCAGGAGAGGCAACGCTTCGCTTCAAACAGCGCCTCATCCTCGCCGATGCCCTTGAGGATCTCCTCGAAGCTGGTTCCACGCTGTTCCGGGGGTAGTTCCGGCTGCTCCACCTGGGGCGCATAAGTGCGGTACCAGAGGTGCAGTTTTTCGTAGCCCACCACCGGATGCCTGGATTTTGGTCGGTAGGGTTCGCCACGCAGGTAACCGTCGATATAGCGGGCCGCCTTCTTACCGTGGCCGACCGCGATGGTCACGGAACGCTCGCTGGGCACCATGTCACCGCCGGCAAAGATTCCGGGATGGCCGGTCATCATATCCTGGCCCACCACCACCGTGCCATCGCGCTTGAACTCGATTCCCGGCACCTCGGCAAGAAAGCGGGTGTCCGTGTCCTGACCCACGGCCAGAATCAGGGCATCTGCCTCCAGGGTCTCGAATCTGCCGGTAGGCTGCGGCCTTCCGTTCTCGTCCAGCTCCATCTCCTCCACCTTGAAGGTGGTCTCGTCGATCTCCTTGATGGTCCGCAGCCACTTTATCTTTACCCCCTCCTCCAGCGCCTCCTCGGCCTCGAAGTCGTGGGCCGGCATGCTGGCGCGATCCCGACGGTAGATGATCACCGCCTCTTCCGCCCCCAGCCGCTTGGCGGTACGGGCCGCATCCATGGCGGTATTTCCACCACCATAGATCGCCACCCGACGACCCAGCTTCAAGGGCTCATCTGCCTCTACGCTGCGCAGGAAGCTGACCGCATCCATGATCTTGCCTGCATCCCGGCTGGGGATATCGATCTTCTTGCTGATGTGGGCGCCCACCGCCACGAACACCGCATCGAACCGCCCTTCCTCCCGCTCTGCCATCACGTCTTCGACCTGGTGGTTGAGCACGATCTTTACGCCCATCTCCTCGATACGCCGCACCTCCGCCTCCAGCTCGTCCCGGGGCATGCGGTAAGCGGGGATGCCGAAATGGATCATGCCACCGGCAACAGGACCCGCCTCATGGATCTCCACCGAGTGTCCCATACGGGTCAGATGGTAAGCGGCGGAGAGCCCGCTGGGGCCCGCTCCGACCACCAGTATTCGGCCATCTCCGTCACCGGGCTCGAACTCCGGCTTCCAGCCGTTCTTCAACGCTTGATCACCCAGGAAACGCTCAATGGCGTGGATACTCACCGGGCTGTCGGTAAAAGTGCGGTTACAGGAGGACTCACAGGGGTGGTAGCAGACCCGCCCGTGGATCGAAGGAAGTGGGTTGTCGGCGATCAGAGTCTGCCAGGCCTCATGGAACTTCCCGGCCTGGGCCAGTGCCAGCCACGCCTGTATGTTTTCACCCGCGGGGCAGGCGTTGTTACAGGGTGGAAGCAGATCTACATAGACCGGGCGCTGGGTACGCAGAGCACCCGTTCCCTTGGCAAATCGGGTCGGATCAGGACTCGAAGTCATATCCTTTAAAATCATACGCATGCTCTCTATAGTATCGCCGGTTGATACCGAAAAAACGGGATTGCAGAGATACCCTGCAGTGCATAATGGCAAGCAGGATACCCCTTTCAATATTACTTTTCAGTTACAAAGATGCCCCTGACCGACGGGTGCCTCGCTGACTGCTCCCGATACAGGGTGCCAGTTTTCAGGTGAAAACAGGTAAAGGTTGAAACCGCGGAAATATTGGCAGGGTACTGGAAGTAAGTACTTACTTTTAAAAATATCTCTTAATTCTCTGGACCAGCTCTTTCAAGGTGCCTCATACCTATTCTAAAATAAGGCGCAGCGTGGGCTAAACGGCATGCCCACCCTACGTAGGGTGGGCATGCCGTTTAGCCCACGCTGCGCCTTATTTTAGAATAGGTATGAGGCA
>JAUXBK010000161.1 GCA_030619405.1 Sedimenticola sp.
CGTATAGCGATATTTGCTCCCTCGGAAATCACAATAAGGATTCCACTCGGTCGCAAATTCGCTCTACGAATCAATATCTTGCACTCTGTAAGCACGATCACTTGCAGGATCTAGGTTGAAAATGCTTCAGGCAATACATGGTTCGTTGAAAAGCCGTAAACCGTAAGGTGATAACCATGAACGGTTGCCGATAACCCTTGGATAGACTGGATGCCCTGCGACCATGGATAACCTGCTGCCGCTCATACGCAATGCCGCCCGTGCCCTGATCATGGATGAGGGGCGGATACTGCTGCTGCGAAAGGAGGACGAGCAGGGCGAACGCTTCGCCCTGCCCGGTGGCGCCCAGGACCCTGGGGAACCTCTGGCCCAGGCCCTGGACCGTGAGTGCCGGGAGGAGATCGGCACTTCGGTAGAGATCCACGACCTGCTGTATGTGGCGGACTGGTTCAAACCGCGTCAGACCGACCCGCCCAGCCATAAGCACCTGGTGGAGTTCCTGTTCCGGTGCAGCGTGCCGGCCGGGTACACGCCGGTGAACGGCTATCACCCGGACAAACATCAGCTGGAGGTGGTCTGGATGGAACTGGAGCGGCTGGAGCGGATAGCGCTCCACCCCCGGTCGCTGGCCAGCTGGCTGCAGAGGATTCAGGAGCCAACGCGAAAGGTGTATCTGGGGTTGATCGACTGACCATGCGTATCCCAAAGGTCATCCGGGAGAACATGCGGTTTCTCAGCGCCGAGGTGGACTCGCAGGTCACCAACCTGAAGCTTTTTTTCGATACCGGGTCGATGACCGTCGGGAAGCGCATCCTGGACCGCAGTGGTTACGCCTATAACCTGAAGATGCGGATTCAGGAGAGCTGTCTGAGAAACATGGTTCGCAGCAAAGGAACGGGTGAACAAGACTTGACCCTGCGGGCGATGCAGTCCATCGCTTCTGACCTGGACCGCATCGCGGAGCTGTGTCGTGACTGTGTTCAGAATGCGGGTTACCTGGCCAACAGGGGTTATCTGAAACATCGCAGCTACAGGCAGATGCTGAACCGGGTCAGCCGTGGTATCGGTCAGATCGTCGATGCGGTGCAGGAGGGCGATACCAGAAAGGCGCTGAAGATCGGCCGGATCGAGCAGCATCTCGACCAGGCTTACAAGAAACTGCGGCAGAGCTACACGTTGCAGCTGAAACGGGCTAAGCATACTGAAGACCTGATCACCGCCCTGCTCGTAGCCCACGATATGGAGCAGATGGGAGATGCGCTGTTGAATATCAGTGAGTCCATCATCTCGGCCAACCTGGGTCAGCCCATCAACACCGAACGTTATCACTCGATGCGGGCGTCGGTGGCGCTGCTGGATACGGAAGAGGAACTCCCGGACCTGACCATTGAAACCATTGCCGAAACCCGCTCCGGGAGTGCCATCGCCGGCATCAGCAAGGCAGAGCAGCGTGACGCTGGCTATGTGGCGATCTACAAGGATGGGATAAAGCGCAAACTGAAAGAGGAGCGTCAGGGGGTAGAGAGCTGGCACGAAATATTTCCCGGCCTGGCCCCCCGTATCCTCTCCTATCAGAAGCGTGGGCAATCCGCAGCCCTGCTGATCGAACACCTGGCGGGTCTGACGTTCGAGCAGATCCTGCTGCACGAATCCCGGAAGATGCTGGAGGAGACACTGGGGGAGCTGAGCTCGACCCTGAAATCCATCTGGCGGGAGACCCGGGTGGAGAATCCGGTCTCTGCGGGTTTCAGCGCCCAGATCTCCAGCCGGCTTCAAGATGTCTACACCATTCACCCGGAGTTTCAACAGGACGACAGCTGGATCTGCGACCTCAAGGTCCCTGCCTTCGATACCCTGCTGAAACGGGCAGAGGAATACGAGTCCGAGCTCAAGGCTCCCTTCTCGGTCTATATCCACGGCGACTTCAACGTGGACAACATCATCTACGACCCGCTGGAGAAACGGATCAATTTCATCGATCTGCACCGCTCTCGCTACATGGATTATGTGCAGGATGTCTCGGTATTCATGGTCTCCATCTACCGCCTGCAGGTACTCGATCCACCGTTGCGGCGGCGGATCATGGAGGTAGACCAGGCGTTCTACCGGTTCGCCCGGAAGTTCGCCCACAAGCGCGGTGACACGACTTTCGAGCTGCGCCTGGCCCTGGGCCTGGCGCGCTCTTTCTTCACCTCCACCCGTTTCATTCTCGACAAATCCCTGGCCCGGGCCATGTTCCTGCGTGCCTGCTATCTGCTGGAGCGGGTTCTGGAGGTCGATCCCAGACAGGCGGAGAGTTTCCGCCTCCCCATAAAGGAGCTTTTCATTGCTTAAGATAGGTGTGGTGGGCATTCCCGGAAAATGGTCTACGGAGACGCTGGCGGATGCAGTCGAGGCCAGTACCGGTTATCGTCGGGTGATCGACATGGCGGAAGTGAGCCTGGATCTGGTCAGCGGCAGCCTGCTCCACCGGGGGGAGGACCTGTGCCGGCTGGATGGGCTGCTGATCAAGAAGATCAGCGCCAGCTACAGCCCCAATACCCTGGACCGGCTGGAGCTGTTGCGGGTGGCCGAGGCGGCCGGGGTGCGGGTGTTCAGCCGGGCGGAGAATATCCTGCGGCTGATCGACCGCCTCAGCTGCACCGTCACCCTGCGCAACCACGGTATTACCATGCCCGACACCCGGGTGACGGAGGATGTGGGGGCGGCGATGGAGGCGGTGCGGGAGTTTGGCAGCGCGGTGTTCAAACCCCTCTACTCCACTAAGGCCCGGGGCATGTGTGTGATCGAGGCGGCGTCGGGTGATGAGACCATGGAGCGGGAGATCCGCGCCTTTCAGGCGGACAACCCGATGCTGTACATCCAGCGCAAGATCGCCCTGCCCGGACAGGATCTGGGGATGGTGTTCCTGGGCGGGGCGTATCTGGGGACCTATGCCCGGGTCTCCCAGGGGGACGCCTGGAACACCACCATCCACAGCGGTGGCCGTTATGCCGCCCATACCCCGTCAGATGAGATCATCGAGCTGGCATACCGGGCCCAGGCACCCTTCGGGATGGATTTCACCACCGTGGACGTGGCGGAGACCGAGGGAGACCCTATCGTATTCGAGGTCTCCGCTTTCGGCGGGTTCCGGGGGGCGCTGGAAGGCATCGGGATCAACGCGGCAGAACGCTACGTGGCTTATGCACTGAAACTACTGAGCGACGGGGAATGATATGGATCTTGATCTGAACGGTGCCATCCAGCTGCTGCAGGGTGATGAGAGACTGGGTGACGATGCGCTGCTGCTCGACCTGGGGGGCTGTATCCTGCGTCTGCGCTCCAACTCCGGGGCGCTGGTGGAGAAGCTCAGGGACTACTTCGCCCATGTAGTGGCAACTGCCGGTAACCCGGATATCGATGTCATCGCCATCGAACGCGCGCCCCTGCAGACGGGGCTGAAGTTCATCGACTGGAAACGGGAGCCGGGCAAGAGCGGGCGTAAGGACGCCTACCTGAACTTCCCCGGCGGGCGGCTGGTGCTCAAGGTGCGCACCGGAATGCTGTTTCTGCAGAGCGAGTCGGCCTGCATCGCCGCCGGTCCCTGCCTGGAGTACGACAACCAGGTGATCAATTTCATCAATGCCCAGTACATGAACTGGCTGCAGCACCGGCAGTGGCTGATCTGTCATGCGGCCGGGATGGTCCACAATGGCCGCGGCTTCGGTATTGCCGGATTTTCCGGTGGTGGCAAATCCACCCTCATGCTGCACCTGATGGATCACGGTGAGGTGAAATACCTCACCAATGACCGGCTGTTCGTGAAGCCGATCGATGACAACGTCGTGGCCCGGGGGATACCCAAACTGCCCCGGGTCAACCCGGGCACCATCGTCCACAACCCGCGGCTGCACCCCCTGATTCCAGCACCCCAGCGGGAGTCGCTGCTGCAGCTCCCCCCGGAAAAGCTGTGGGAGCTGGAGGAGAAGTACGACGTGGATGTGGAGCAGGTCTACGGCAAGGGGCGTATCGTCCCGGAGGTCCCCCTCTCGGCCTTCCTGGTGCTGAACTGGAAGCGGGACGGCACGGCGCCGCTGGGGGTGAACGCGGTCGACCTGGGCCAGCGGCGGGAGCTGCTGGGGGCGATCATGAAATCCCCGGGTCCCTTCTATCAGTACCCGGACGGCTCCTTCTATCAAGACGACACCGGCTTCGACGAACAGGCCTATCGGGATATTTTCAGTGCGGTGACGGTCTACGAAGTAACCGGCCGGGTCGATTTCGAGGCGCTGACCGACTTTTGTCTGGAACGGCTGTTGCGTTGAAACAGCCAAGAACAACCAATTGACAGGAATATCCATGAATCGAGAACTACTCATACTCCGTCACGGTAAATCAGACTGGAATGTGGAGGTGGATGACTATCACCGGCCTTTGAAGGATCGCGGCAAACGGGATGCCCAGCGGATCGGTGTCTGGCTGCGGCAGCAGGGGCTGGTGCCGGACCACGTTGTCAGCTCCCCGGCGGAGCGGGCGATCGTGACCGCCGAGAAGGTGTGCAAGGCGATGGGGCTCGCCGCCGGCACCATCATGCAGGAGCAGCGTATCTACGCGGCGGGGCTGGAAACCCTGCTGGCGGTGGTTCGGGAGCTGCCCGGCAAGGCGCAGCGGGTGCTGCTGGTAGGCCACAACCCCGGGCTGGAGGAGCTGCTGACATGGTTGGTGCGGGATGAGGTCGGGATACCCCCCGACGGAAAGCTGCTCCCGACCGCCACCCTGGCACGCCTCGCGCCGAAGGGCGATTGGGCCGCGGGGGGGGAGGGGAGCGCCCGGTTGATCTCCATTACCCGTCCCGGCACCCTGCCTGAAAAGTTTCCGTTTCCCGATTTTCAGGGCGATGAGCGGCGGGAACGCCCTGCCTACTACTATACCCAGTCATCCGTGATCCCCTATCGGCTGCGGGGCGGCCGGCTGGAGCTGCTCATCGTCGCCTCCAGTAAAAAGAAGCACTGGGTGGTGCCCAAGGGGATCCATGAACCGGGCCTCTCCCCCCAGGTCTCCGCGGCCAAAGAGGCCCGGGAAGAGGCGGGTGTGGAGGGGGAGGTCGGGCCTGAGCCCCTGGGTGAGTACCGCTATGAGAAGTGGGGAGGCGTCTGCACGGTGGCGGTCTACCCGATGGCGGTCAGCCGGGTGATACCCGAAGCAGAGTGGGAGGAGCGCCACCGGGGGCGGGAGTGGGTGACACCGGATGAGGCTGGAAAGCGGTTGAAGCAGAAGGAGCTGGCCCCGCTGGTGGTGGTGCTGGAGCAACGGGTGATGGGAGGGTGATCGCAGCGCTCATACGCCATGGTGAGTATCATCAGCTCGTCGACACCCCCAGTGCTCATCAGCCGTTTCCACTCACGACCGAGGGCGAAGCGCAGGCCCGGGAGGCGGCAGGAACCCTGTGGCGGATGCTCGAAGAGCGGGGCTGGCGCCTGCTGCCGACCATCGACAGCTCCCGAATGCTCCGTGGCTGGCAGACGGCACAGATCATCACCGAGCAGCTGAGCGGCCTGTGCGGCACGCCGCTGCAGGTGGAGAGTTTCGATCAGCTGGCGGAACGGGGCGTGGGGTGCACCGCCAATCTCAGCATAGCGCAGATCGAGGAGATCCTGCACCACGATCCCCGTTTTCCGGATCCGCCTGCCGGCTGGAAGGCGAACAGTCATTACCGTCTACCTCTGCAGGGGGCCGAGTCGTTGATGGAGGCGGGGGCGCGGGTCGCCGGTCACCTGCGGCGCCGGGCGGCCGAAGAGAACGGCGACAATACGGTGAAGCTGTTCGTCGGTCACGGCGCCGCTTTTCGCCATGCGGCGCACCATCTGGGCGTACTCAGTTTCGAGGATATCGCCCGCCTCAGCATGCACCATGGCCAACCGGTGTTCCTGCAGTCGGCAGACGACGGGTGCTGGCGCCGGGTGGCGGGAGAGTGGAAGCTCAGAACCGGCCAGAAAGAGCCGATCGACTGATGGAAAAAAGCAAAAACATCTCGCGCAAAGGCGCAAAGACGCAAAGCAAGCGGCAAATCAAATCAATCCGTGTTTCATCCGCAATTCTCAATATCAGACCTCAACACCATGATTAGATCATGGATATATAACTTATTAGTTCTAATAAAAAAAATACATTTTCAGACGAAAATTGGACACTCTGCAACGAGTACAGCCCGTTGCCGGCAC
>JAUXBK010000072.1 GCA_030619405.1 Sedimenticola sp.
ATCTGGAACCTGATGCGATCCTATTCTGACTTCTGACTTCTGACTTCTGACTTCTGACTTCTGACTTCTGACTTCTGACTTCTGACTTCTGACTTCTGACTTCTGACTTCTGACTATTCCCCGGCGATGGTCATTGGGGACATCAGCCAGGAGCCGGTGCGGATACCGCTGCGATCATCTTCATCCCGCCCCACCGCGACCAGGCCGGCGAACATCTCCTTCAGGTTTCCAGCGATGGTGATCTCCTCTACCGGAAACTGTATCTCACCCCGTTCCACCCAGAAACCCGTGGCGCCCCGGGAGTAGTCTCCGGTCACCATGTTCAGTCCGTGGCCCATCATTTCGGTCACCAGCAGGCCGCGGCCCATCTTTCGGAGCAGACCATCCAGCTCCAGTTCACCGGGCTCGATGGCCAGGTTGTGTACACCGCCGGCGTTGCCGGTGGTCTGCATCCCCAGCTTGCAGGCGGAGTAACTGCCCAGGACATAGCTCGACAGGATACCGTCGCTGACAAAATCCTTGGGCCGGGTCGTAACCCCCTCGCTGTCGAAAGGGGTGCTCGCGAGACCCCTGGGAAGCAGGGGATTCTCATGGATGCGGACGAACCCGGGGAAGATCTGACGCCCCAGGTGGTCGAGCAGGAACGAGGAGCGCCGGTAGAGGCTGGAGCCGCTGATGGCCCCGATCAAGTTGCCCAGCAACCCCCCCGCGGTCTCCGCCTGGAAGACCACCTGTGCCTCGCGGGTACCGAGGCGGCGGGCGCCCAGTCGGGCCAGGGTGCGCTCGCCGGCCTTGCGCCCCACCATCTCTGCCGCCTCCAGCTGCGCCGGGGTACGGGCAGAGGTGTACCAATAGTCCCGCTGCATGGAGTCCCCTTCCTGGCCCACCATGGAGCAGCTCAAGCTGTGTCGGCTGCTGGGGTAACCGCCGATAAAGCCGTGGCTGTTGCCGTAGACATGGAGGCCGCTGTGGGTGTTGACGTTGACGCCGTCCGATTTGGTGATACGCGGGTCCAGTGACAGCGCCGCCGCTTCACAGGTCAGCCCCAGGTCGATCGCCTGTTGCACGTCGATCTCCCAGGGGTGATACAAGTCCAGGTCCGGGATCTCCCGGGCCATCAGCTCCGGGTCCGCCAGGCCGGCGCAGGCATCCTCGTTGGTGTAGCGGGCGATGTGGCACGCCGCCTGCACCGTATCCCGTATCGCTGCCGGGCTGAAATCCGTGCTGCTGGCCGAGCCTTTGCGGTGACCGAAGTAGACGGTCACCCCGAGTCCCTGATCCCGGGTGTGCTCGATGGTCTCCACCTCGTTCATGCGCACCGACACCGAAAGCCCGGCATCGCTGCTGACACCCGCCTCCGCTGCGCTGGCCCCCTGCTTCCTGGCTTCGTCCAGCAGCTCCCCGACCATCTGTTCCAGTCGGGTCTGGCGCTGCTCCATTTCGCTGCTATCGGTCATTTTTTTATCTGTCTTCTGTCTTCCGGTCGTGATCCATGCGGTTCGTTTCACTCACCGCATCCTACGCTCTACCCGCTGCCCCCCAACGCCAAAGCTTATGCTGCTCGATCCTTGGATAAACAGGACCACGGTTCTATGGCCCGGGTTTAGAATGGTTCTATCTTTAGTTTTGATTCTTTTCCTAGGTCCTAGTACCTCGGTCCTAGGTCCTGCTTTTATCCTAGGCCCTAGGTCCTGCTTTTATCCGAGGCCCTGTTTCTCAGGCCGTGCCGCCGACGGTCAGTTCGTCGATCTTCAGGGTCGGCTGCCCGACGCCGACCGGGACGCTCTGCCCATCTTTGCCACAGGTGCCGACGCCGGCATCGAGTTGCAGGTCGTTGCCGACCATGCTCATCCGGGTCAGGACGTCGGGACCGTTGCCGATCAGGGTGGCGCCCTTCACCGGCCGGGTGACCTTGCCGTTTTCAATGAGGTAGGCCTCGCTGGCGGAGAAGACGAACTTGCCGGAGGTGATGTCCACCTGGCCGCCACCGAAGTTCACCGCGTACAGCCCTCTCTCCACGGAGGCGACGATCTCTTCCGGCTCGCGCTCACCGGGCAGCATATAGGTATTGGTCATGCGCGGCAGCGGCAGGTGGGCGTAAGACTCCCGGCGCCCGTTGCCGGTGGATGCACTGCCGGTGAGGCGGGCGTTTAGCCGGTCCTGCATGTAGCCCTTGAGTATGCCATCCTCGATCAGCACCGTGCGCTGACTGGGGGTGCCTTCGTCGTCCACGTTGAGTGAGCCCCGGCGGCCGGGCAGGGTGCCGTCGTCGACCACGGTGCATCCCTTCGCTGCCACCCGTTCGCCAATGCGGTCAGCGAAGGCAGATGTGCCCTTGCGGTTGAAGTCCCCCTCCAGCCCGTGACCGATCGCCTCGTGCAGCAGCACCCCGGGCCAGCCCGGGCCCAGTACCACCGGCATGGTGCCGGCGGGGGCGTCTACCGCATCGAGATTGACCAAGGCCTGGCGCACCGCTTCCCGGGCATAGCCGAGGGCGCGCTCCTGGTCCAGGAAGAACTGGAATGTCTCCCGGGCGCCGCCCCCGCTGGAGCCCTGCTCCCGCTTCTCCCCCTGCTCGACGA
The DNA here is from genome assembly GCA_030619405.1 of Sedimenticola sp. GTDB lineage: Bacteria > Pseudomonadota > Gammaproteobacteria > Chromatiales > Chromatiaceae > JAUXBK01. Next base: position 2,583 of record JAUXBK010000072.1, read on the forward strand.
TGACGTGAACGTTGCAGCGCACCAGGGGCCGCACGTCGCCGGTGAGGCTGCCGTCGCTGCCTGCCACCAGCACCACGTCGTGGGCGGCCACCAGGCTGGCGATCACCTGGGTCACCCGGGGGTCCGCCGCCCTCGCCTCTGCGTCCAGTCGCTGCAGCAGTTCGACCTTCTCCTGCTCGCTCATGCTCTGCAACGGGTCGACCGGCTGGTAGAGCTGAAGCGGGTTGGTCACGCCCTGTACCCGGATACCGCCCTGGCTGCCGCTCTGGGCGATGGCGCGGGCGGTTTGGCCCGCTTCCAGCAGGTTCGGCAGATGGATCTCCTCGGTGTAGGCGAAGCCGCTTTTTTCACCGATCACTGCCCGTACGCCGACCCCCTGCTCGATGTTGTGGTTGCCTTCGCGGATGATGCCGTCCTCCAGCACCCAGGACTCGAGCCGACTGCTCTGGAAGTAGATATCCGCCATGTCGATGCGGTTGGCCAGTAACTGGTCCATCACCCGCTCCAGGTCACTCTCTTTCAGGTCGGCGGGGGCGAGCAGGGTGTTGCGGGCGATATCGATCGAGTTGGGCATTGGCTCTCTTGGGGTGGCGCAGATTGTCTGCAGCAGATGGGGTTCCCGTCGCTGGAATCAACCATACCGGCAGCGGGGTATCTGGCGGGCGTCTTGTCAGCGGATCATCTGCATTTCAGTTTACGGTGGTCGATGGTCGGGAAGTTGCGCCGGGTACTGGTCAGGTAGTGCAGGTCCAGGGTGCAGCTGACGGAGCCGGTGCCCCGGGGAACCTGGGAGAGTACCGTGCCCCAGGGGTCCACGATCATGCTGTGTCCATGGGTCTCACGGCCGTCGATGTGGAATCCCCCCTGGGCCGCCGCCACCACATAGCTCAGATTTTCGATGGCGCGGGCCCGCACCAGGGTCTCCCAGTGGGCCTTGCCGGTGATGGCAGTAAAGGAGGCAGGGATGCAGATCACCTCCATCCCTTTGTCCAGCAGGTTGCGGAACAGCTCCGGGAAACGCAGGTCGTAGCAGACGGTGATACCGAGACGACCGAAAGGGGAGTCCACCACCAACGGCTCTGCGCCGGGCTCGATGGTATCCGATTCGATATAACGTTCATCGGCCTCCACCAGATGCACGTCGAACAGGTGGATCTTGTCGTATCGGGCCACCCGGTTGCCCTTGTCGTCATAGACGATGCAGGCGGCGCGCACCCGGCTGTTGTCTTCGGCCTCCAGGGGCAGGGTGCCGCCCACCAGCCAGATGCCGTGACGCTTTGCCAGCTGGCTGAGGAACTCCTGCAGTGGGCCGTCCCGGTCCGCCTCCCGCAGGGCGCAGAGATCCCGGTCCAGTTTGCCCTTAAAGGCGAAATTTTCCGGCAGCACTACCAGCCCGGCGCCGTTTCCCACCGCCTCGGACACCAGCCTCTCCGCCTCCAGCAGATTGGCGCTTACATTGGGGCCGGACGCCATCTGGATCGCGGCAGCTTTGTCTCTGGTTTCATGCATCGGTCTACGGTGTTTCTGCATTTCTGGGTCAAGGGGATGGTTGCAGGCGGGATATCATATAGGGGTTGAGCGCCACCGGTCCAGTGGTTCAGCCGGTATCGGGTTAATTTCCCTGGGTAAAGATGTCCCGCTGCAGTGGGTGTGACAGGGGCGGTTGTGTTACGCCATTTTCTGTCGTGTCGCCCCCTTTGTTCCCATCCTGGTTCACCTGGTCTTTCCGGGCTATCTTGACGAAATCGGGGTTATCCCAGGGGCCGGTCACCAGGTACTGGGTCTGGGTCACTTTGTCGACCTGCTTGCCCAGGAGTTTCTGGGCCAGCAGAACTGCCGCGCCCGCAACCGGGGTGGCAAGTACGGCAGCGGCTACCGGCAGTGCGGAAGAGACCTGGGGGATGACGGTCACCCGCTGATCGAGATCCTCGTCCGCCAAACCGATACGTCCACTGAATTCGATCCGGGCAGCTGGCCCTCTGACACGGAAATTCTCGGTGTAGGCGTTTCCATCCTGAATCCTGAAGTCCCCCTTGATCTTGTCGAAGGCGAAACCCTTCTGGAACAGGTCGCTGAAGTCCAGTGACAGCCGCCGCCAGACTGCATTGACGTTGAACAGGCCGAAGACCCTCCCCCCCAGTCCCGGGTCGACCTCCAGCAGTCGCCCCTTCTCGATCCGGACCCGCGCGCTCCCGTTGAGTTTGCCCGGCGCGAACTCCAGCGGCCCGCCTGGCCAGTGGATGCTCCCTGAGAGCCGGGTGTTCGCCCCCTCGATGTTGGGGGTGTACTTGAAAACGCTCAGCAGTTTTCCGAACGCCTGGCTGACGAGAGAGAATTTGACGGAGCTGCCCTGGGAACCGTCCGGGTGATCGACCCAAGCCCCGCTTGCTTTCACTTCCAGCTGCTCAGGCTGGATCAGTGAGAAGGTCTTCAGTTGCAGGCCGTTGGCGGCGCGTTGTGTCTCCAGCTCGAGTTTTCCAAGATCGTGCTGGTTGACCAGCACCTTCCTGGCGCTCAGTCGGATCAGTGGCAACTGTTTCGGGTCCATGCTCGGTGGCGTATTGCCTGGTGCCGGCGCTTTGGCGGGGGATTTGGCTGGGTCGAATTCCACCGCCAGTCGTTCCAGGTCGACGACGATAGGTTGCAGCAGGGGCTGGTCGGGGATCCGTATCTCACCATCGAAACGGTCGCTGGCGATATGACCGCCTATTCCGGTGTCACGGCGTTTCAGGTCGAGCTCGAGCTGGTTGAGGTCGAACCCGTCCAGCAGCAACCGATCGATCGCCAGATTCACCTTCTGCACCGGCAGGGACAGAGGCATTCCTCTCTTCTGGGTGCCGGAAAGCTTCATCCAGGCGCCGAGGTCCAGCTGTTCCAGCCTGCCCCCGATCTCGATACCTTTGGTCTGGGGCATGGTCGCCTTGCTGCCACCCAGTTGTACGGCCAGTCGTTCAAAGGGTAGTGGCAGTCCGCTCTGGGTGTCCAGCAGGCCGGTGACATCGAGGATGGAGTCGTAGTGGATAGTGAAGGGGCGCTTGGGATTACGGCTGAACTGTTGGGTGATGCGCAGTTCACGCGCTTCATCGGAACGTTTCTGCAGCGGAGATGGCAGACCGATGGCCATGCCTTTGAGATCAGAGCTCAGTGTTGCCTGCACGGGGGTGTCATCGGGGGCGGAGAGCGTGGGTATGTCCACTTGCAGTCGCCAGTTGGCACTGCCCTTGAAGTTGAGCCAGAAGGGGTCCTGCTCCCTTTCATGCAATTTCGAGCTGGCAAGAGGAGCGGTCGCGATCAGCCGGATGGTGTCCGGTTTGTCTGGTGGTGCCAGCAGGTTCACCACGATTGGCTGGTCGAAAATCAGCCCCTTGATCTCTTTCGCCCGGGTGCCGTTCTGGTCGAACAGGAGATCCCCCCGTATCCTGCTGATGGTGAGATCCATGTCGCTGAGCTTTATGGAGGAGTTCAGGAAACGGAGTCGCCCGCCCAGGCGAAACGGGCTGTCGTCTGTGATAGGTATGGCCAGCGCTATGTTGAGGTCTGCTTCACCCTCTGCTTTCATCATGGACAGCATTGGCCCGAACTCCTCCTGCAGGGGTGATTCGTCCAGTATGCGCAACAGCTGGTCCAGCAGGCTATGGGTATGTGCTTTGAGCTCGAAAGGGGAGGTCTGGCGCAGGTTGCGGATGAAGCCATGGGCCTGGGAGATCTGGTTGCCGAGCAGGTCGGCCCGGTCGATCCAGATGTCGAAGCGGTCACCAAGGAAACGCATCTCTGCGGCCACATTTTCCAGTCTCGGCCAGTCCTGCCAGTAATCGAATGTCAGGTCATCGACGTCGAACAGGACCTCGAAACGGCCATCGTGGGTATCAGCAAAGGGAAAGCTGTGCAGTGGTCCCCGTACGATGCAGGCGCCCGACACCACCCGTCCACCGACGATACTTCGGTCGAGCCACAGCACCACGTCGGGGGACATGACCCCCACCGGGAGATAACGGGAAGTGGTGCTGGCATCCCCATCCTGGAAATTGGTCTGCAGGTCCATGAAGATCGGTGCCTCCGGGGTGTCCGGAAAGTCGAGCCGCAGGCGGGTCCGGGTGGATATGTCATCGTTTCGGGCGTTCAGTCCCGGGGTATCGATACGCCAGCCGCCATCCTCCAGCCGCTCCCAGGTGAGCTGACCGGCCAGCTGCCGTAACTGCAGCGGGTCACGGAACAGTCTGGGGAGTTTCAGGATGGTGTTTTCCGACTGTAGCCGCAGAGTGCCGTGATCCTGGTCCGCCCAGAAGCGTGCCGACAGATTGTTGACCCCCGGGATCTGCTTCCAGGGTCTGGTGAAGAGTGATTTTGCCTCGCCGCTGGCGGACCAGCGGGGTGCGCCGCCAGTTTCGTCATACAGGAAACGGAGATCGTACAGGTCACTGTGGGGCCGGAGCCGGCTGAGCGCCTGATCCACGTCCGGGTTCGGCAACGGAAACATCTGAGCGACCGACCGGATATCTTCGATGCGGATGAAGTCTGCGCCGGAGCGCACATGGACCCGGCCTTCGCTGTCGAAGCGGGTGGCCAGGCTGAAGCGGGCGGCCGGCCACTCCAGCCCCATCCGGTCGAAGACGATATCCTGAATATCGAGCCGCCAGTCGTCGGGCCGCTGCCGCCAGCGGAGGTACCCCCCAAGCCGGTCGATCTGCAGCGACCTGTCCGCCTGGTCGTTACCCGGGTCGATCCGGTCCAGCTGCAGGTCGGTGAGGTCGATACTGCCCTCGATCCAATCCATCCGCCCGCCCTTCCAGCTGCTCCAGAGCTCCATGCCGATGGTTCCGCGGCGCAGTTGGTAACCTTCCGGGATACGGTATTTCAGTAGTTCCCCCAGCGCGAGTCCCTGTCCGGCGAAGTATAGCTTTCCGGTCCATCCGCCGGGGCGCTCCAGGTTGCCCCGGATGTCGGCAATCAGCTCTGTCCGGTTTCCGTTTCCTCCCGGTGGGTCGAAGCTGAGGTTGAGCTGGTGCCGATTGTCCTTGTTGTACAGCTGGGCATCCACTTTGGAGAAGTGAACGGGGTCGGCGCCGATGGCCAGGTTCTGCCAGAAGATATCGCTGTTGATTATGCTGATCCGGTGGGGGAACAGGAACAGGGCGCCCGCATCGCCGCGACCGGTATCCAGGCTCTCCAGTCCCGCCGCCACTACGGAGCCGTCGGAGCGCCGCTTGATCAGCACCTTTACCCCAACCAGGGTAAAATTACTGGTCTGCACCGCCCCGCTCAAGAGGCTGTCCAGCAGTGCCACGGCGACACGGCCTTCGGCAAACCGGATTACAGGATCGTTGCTCTCCGGCGAAAGCAGGGCCACATCCTTCATCACGAGCTCCGGCTCCAGCCCCTTCCAGCGCAGCTCGATCGACCCGATCCGCACCGGTTGCCCCAGGCTCTCGGAGGCCCACTGCTCCACCTCCCCCCGATAACCGGCAACGGTGGGGGCGGCCAGCCGGCCCGCGCTGATGGTCACAGCCGTCAATGCCAGCAGCAGGATCGCCAGTAGCCAGAGCTTGACGACAACGGATTTTGCCAGGTGGATCATTCCAGAGCGTGGGGCATGGGTGGTTGGGGGAGCGGTTCGACCGGCAGGATCTAGGTATCAGTTTTCCAGCTTGCCGTTCGGCACGTTCATATCAGTACCACGTCGTACTGTTCCTGGGAGTAGAGCGTCTCCGCCTGTAGCCGGATGCTCTTGCCGATGAAGGCCTCCAGTTCCGCCAGACTGGAAGATTCTTCGTCCAGCAACCGGTCGACCACCGCCTGCGAGGCGAGCACCAGCAGTGACTCTACGTCGAACTGGCGGGCCTCGCGGAGGATCTCCCGAAAGATCTCGTAACAGGCCGTCTCCGCGGTCTTCAGGGAACCCCGGCCACTACAGCAGGGGCAAGGTTCGCACAGAATATGGCCGAGGGACTCGCGGGTGCGCTTGCGGGTCATCTCCACCAGGCCGAGGGAGGAGACCTCGGTAATCTGGGTCTTGGCGTGGTCGCGGGCCAGGCATTTCTCCAGTGCCCTCAGTACCTGGCGCTTGTGTTCGTCATCGGTCATATCGATGAAGTCGATGATGATGATGCCACCCAGATTGCGCAGGCGCAGCTGGCGGCAGATCGCCTGAGCTGCCTCCATGTTGGTCTTGAAGATGGTCTCTTCCAGGTTGCGGTGGCCGACAAAGGCACCGGTATTGACGTCGATAGTGGTCATCGCCTCGGTCTGGTCGATGATCAAGTGTCCGCCGGACTTCAGATCGACCTTACGTTCCAATGCCTTCTGGATCTCGTCCTCGACCCCGTACAGGTCGAAGATGGGCCTCCCGCCCGGGTATGTCTCGATCTGGACGCCCAGATCGGGAATCAGGCGGTCGGCGAATCGTTTCGCCTTCTGCCAGCTCTCCCGGGAGTCGATGCGGATCCGTTCCACCTCCGGTGTCACCAGGTCACGCAGGGCACGCAGCAGCAGGGGGAGGTCTTCGTGTACCAGTTCTCCCGGGGGAGAGGTTCTGCGCAGTTCCTGTATGTTCTGCCATAGCCTGACCAGAAAGGTCATGTCCGCCTTCAAGGTCTCCTCGCTGACCCCTTCCGCCGCGGTACGTGCGATGAAGCTGCCCGGTATCCCGCTCTCCTGGGTGAACTGGTCGATGATCCGGCGCAGGCGCGCCCGCTCTTTCTCCGTATCGATCTTCTGGGAGATGCCGGAATTGGTCAGGGCCGGCATGAATACCAGATAGCGGGAGGGTATGGAGAGGTTGGTGGTGAGGCGGGCCCCTTTGGAGCCGAGGGGGTCTTTCACCACCTGGACGATGACTTCGCCCCCTTCACGCACCAACGTCGAGATGTTCTCGGTTCGGTCGCCGTCATTTCCCTGATCCTGCCCGTTCAGAATATCCGCGGCGTGCAGGAAAGCCGCCCGCTCCAGGCCAATCTCGACGAAGGCGGCCTGCATGCCGGGTAACACCCGACACACTCGGCCCTTATATATATTACCTACCAGTCCGCGCCGTTCGGAGCGCTCGATGATGATCTCCTGGACCACGCCATTTTCCAACACGGCGACCCGTGTTTCCGGGGGGGTGACGTTGATCAGGATCTCTTCGCTCATATTTTTTGTAGTTATTTCATATGGCAATCAAACAGTTCGATGCCTGCGTTTCGCAGCAGTTCCGCTGTCTCGAACAGGGGCAGTCCCATGACGCCGGAGAAGCTTCCCTCCAGATGTGATACGAAGAGCGCCCCGCGCCCTTGGATGGCGTAGCCCCCGGCCTTGTCTGCCGGTTCGCCACTCAACCAGTAGGCGATTACTTCCTGTTTCGTGATCCTCCGGAAACTGACCCGGCTGACGCTGAGACGGCTCTCTAGTTGCCCATGCTCCAGGGCCACACCGGTGAGGACTTCGTGGGTGCGTCCTGAGAGCCGCTGGATCATCTCCAGCGCCTGGGTTCGGTCCCGGGGTTTACCCAGAATCTCACCCTCGAGCACCACCGCTGTATCAGCGGCAAGCACTGGCACACCCGGGCCCTCTACCCGTCTGCCGGCACGGGCCTTTGAAAGTGCCAGCCGTATCACATACTTCGCGGGCGCTTCTCCTGGCCGAGGCGCCTCGTCCATCTCCACTGGTACCTGCCGGTGCCGGACACCGATCTGCTCCAGCAGATCATGCCGTCGGGGTGAGAGGGAAGCGAGGACAATTTCGTTTCCGCTGCTCATTGAGATCTTACCTAGTACAGGTATGGTAGATCAGTCTATCATCTTCGAGCAGTTGACAGCTGCACGATGTACCCAAGGGAGGAGAACTATATCAGGTATTCGGGATGCAAGCGGCAGTATTCAGAAGACAGAAGACAGAAGAGAGAATCAGGAATGAAAAACCCGGGAACCTTTTGAGACCTGCCGCGATCCTATTCCAGACCTCGCCATTTCCGTTCAAAATTGTCTCAATAAATGGACAGGATTAACAGGATTAACAGGATTAACAGGATTTACAGGTTTATGTAATCTTGTAAATCCTGTTAATCCTGTCATCTTTTTGTGCCGGCAACGGGCTGTACTCGTTGCAGCGTGTCCAATTTTCGTCTGAAGATATGTTTTTTATTAAACCTCAATGAGTTACATATCCATGA
>JAUXBK010000201.1 GCA_030619405.1 Sedimenticola sp.
GACCATGACGGGTGATATGGGGGCTATCTCCAGCAAACTGGATACTTTGCCCCCCTTATTACATGCGATTTCAGAAATGAACCACTCGATGAAGGCGATGACCGTCAATACCGGGGTGATGAGCCGTGACGTGCGCGGTATGAATGAGAGTGTCGGGCGCCCAATGTCATTCATGAACTCCTTCGCCCCCTGGTGACAAACGAACCCCCCTCATTACGATACCGTGACCGGTCAATAGCCATGCCGTTGCCCATAACTCGCCACGAAAGAATCACCTCACACGGAGGCACGGAGACGCGGAGAAGAATAAAGCGGTCATTCGAGTTTGCCATTTATGAAACTGGAGATTATGCATCTTTACGGCACAGTCAATGACAATGCCACCGATTTCATTCCCATTCATCTCTTTTTCTCCGTGTCTCCGTGACTCCGTGTGAGGATGCTTTTTTTGCCTAGATATGGGTAACGAGATGGTCAATAGCCGGTCATCTCCAGGTATCCCCGACCGACGACCTTACCCGCACTGAACACATCGACCGCGCCTTCCCAGTAGACCACGCTGAGGTCCATCTCCTGGGCGTCGATCACCCCCGTGACCAGAAACGTCCGGCCCAGCGGCCTGACCGTCAACTGCCAGGAGACGGGGTAGCGTACATCGTCGGGGCTGGTCCACCATTTTTCAGGCTCCAGCCGCACATCCCCGGGGCCGAGCAGTCGCTTCTCTCCATTCTTGAACAGGAGTGTGCCGGCGCTGTGTGGGTCGGGCTCGCCGGAACGTCTTCGCAATCGATAATACATGAGATCCGTGCCGTCGTTCAGCTGCAGGGAAAACCAGTCCCAGCCGACCTGATCCCCACCCAGTGCACTGGTTCCCCACTCCCGGTCCAGCCAGGAGAGCCCGCCGACCTCGAACCGGCGTTCACCCAGTGTCAGAACGCCCCGGGTCTGCATGCGGGTGATCGAGTAGTAGTAGGAGGCGTTGCCCGGTTCATCCCCTTTCTGACTCAGTCCCTCCCGCCCCTGCAGCACGGGGGCCCTGAGGGGGCTGAAACTCAGCTGCAGACCGACCTCTTCCCCGTCGAGCGTCAAATGCCAGGGAAAGCCGTTGTCCGTCCCCGTCAGGCTCCACCCTTCGAGCCACACCTTGAAGGGATTCTGCTCAGCCCCCGCCAGCCCCAGGGCCTCCCGGGCCAGGCGTTCCTCGGCATGGTGCCGGTTTCCCCGGGGGTCGGTCACGGCGACATGGGCCATCCACATGTGGTCGAACGCCCAGCGTGATGCCCGGTTGCCGGCAGCCGGGGGCGACAGGGCAAACCGAAAAAAGGTGACCTGAAAACCAAACCGCCGACCCTCTGCTGAGTCCAGGTTGCCTGTGATATACCACCACTCACTGCGAAACCCGGGGTGGACACCGTGATCCCCGGGGAATACGAAACTGCGCGGTTCATAGGCCCTCAAGAATCCTTCCGCCGCGTCGTCCCCGAGCAGGGCGGTGATCTGTGTCGAACCGGTCGGCGCCGGATCGGGCGAACAGCCGACGAGCAGCAGCAGAAGGAAAAGAAGTCTCAGCATCCGTCACTCCTCTCGTAAAGCCGATGCGGGCGGGGTCCGCATCAGCCGAAGAGCCGGGTAGAGCCCTGCCAGCAGGGCCGCCGTCAGCGAAAACAGCAGGGCTTCGGCGAGGATGCCGACGGGCAGCAGGTGTTGAATGCTCCAGCCGAATGCCCGTCTGTTGATCACATCGATCAGCACTTCTGCCATGAGCCAGCCCAGTGGCAGGGAGAGCAGTCCCGCCATCAGCCCCATCGACCCGGTCTGCAGGATGACGAGCCGCAACAGTTGTTCAGGCAGCAGGCCGATCGCCCGCAGGATGGCGTGTTCCCGGCGCCACTCCAGCATCAGGGCCATGAGTGCGCTGAGGATACCGACGAAAGCCACGCCGATGACCAGCAGGCGCAGTATGTTGGTGATGGTAAAGGTGCGATCGAAAACCTCCAGTGAGTGCTGGAGGATTTCCCGGTTGGCTCGTACCCTGATGCGCTCGTCGAGGCCGCCGGCGGCCTGTCGAACTGCGCTCAGGACAGTGCCGATGTCGGCACCTTCATCCAGGTACAGGCCGATGGTCGAAATGGCGGGGTCTTTCCAATAGGCACGGTAGGTCTCTGCCGCCAGCACCAGCATACCCCGGTCCGACCCGTAGTCGAAGAACAGGCCGCCGATGGTGAAACGTTTCACCCCCGTCGCCGTGAATAGCGCCACCTGGTCCCCGGTCTTCAGCTGGTTGTGATAGGCAAAGGGCTCGGAGGCCAGCAGCACCTCTCCGTCGTCGAAGCGCTGCCAGAGCCCCGGGATCGTCGACCCCTTGAAGCGGAAGCCGCGATAACTGGCCGATGCCATTTCGATAGCCAGCAGATTCACCATCCCACCTTCAGCCTCCACCCGGACACTGCGCCCCATGCTGAGTTCCCGGACACCGGGAAGCGACCGCAGTCGTTGTGGGAGGCCCGCTGGCAGGGGGGCGGTGGCGCGTCTGGAGGCACGATGGGGAATCGAAACATAGATCTCCCCCTGCAGGGTCTGCCCCAGCCAGTCGGCTACGGTGGCACGGAAGCTGGACACCATGATCCCCATCCCCACGGTGGCGGCGATAGCCAGGGTGAGTGCGGCCACGGCCAGCCCGGTGCGGCTCAGGGCGGCGTCGATGCCTCTGCCTGCCAGTCTGCCGACGGTGCCGAAACCCTGCTTCAGCACGGGAATAAACAGCCGCGACAGCACCACCACCGACAGGGGGACCAGCAGGGCATAGCCGACAATGATGAGAAAAAGAGCGAGGAAACCCAGGTCGAGATCCGGGCCGGGCAGCCTCGCGAGCAGCAGTCCGCTGGCCATGATAGCTACCCCGGCGGTCGTCAGCCAGGGCAGTGTGCGATGGGCCTGCAGTTCTATCTGAGACCGATGCGTCACCGCCAGTGGGCTCGAACGGGATGCCTCCAGCGCAGGCACCAGGGTGGCCGCCAGGGTGGTGACTATCCCCAGTGTCGCTGCCGTGAGCAGACCACCCGCTGTTATCGACAGTTCGGAAACGGTGAGAGTGAAATAGAGATCGTTGATGGTCCGGGTCACCAGGGTCACCAGTCCCCCGGCCAGCAGGATACCGAGAGCGATCCCCAGCAGGGTGCCCAGAACCCCGATGACCAGTGCCTCCAGCAGTACCAGTTGGAACAGCTCCCCGCGGGTCACACCCAACACCCTCAGCATGCCAAGCAGACCACGCCGTTGCAGCACGGAAAAGGTCATCGCGTTGTAGATCAGAAATGCGCCGACCAGCAGGGCAAGCAGGCTCATCGCCCTTAGATTGGTCTGAAAGGCCTCGCTCATCTCTGCCATGGCGGCGGTTCGAACCCCGGGTCGGACCAGGCGTAAACCGTCGGGCAGTCGCTGTGACCAGGGCGCTGCTGCTTCCTCGAGGATAAGGTCGATACGATCCAGCCTCCCGACCCGATTCAGTAGTTCCTGGGCGGTGGAGATGTCGCACAGCAGCAGACCATCCAGCGCGGCATTTCCCGCTTCCCCGACGACCGCCACCACTTCCAGCGTCGACGATCTGCCCTCGGCCTCGACCTCAATCCTGTCGCCCGCAGCCAGACCCAGCCGCCGGGCGGTTACTGCCGGCACCACCAGGGTATCCCTGCGGGTGAGCAGCTTCCGCACCCAATCGCCCTCATCGGTTCTGAGAAACGGACGAAACGCCTTTTCGGCAAACGGGTCCAGTCCCAGCAGAGTGAAAGTCTCGCCGCGCACCCGGACCAGCCCCTCTACCACCGGTGCACTGGTCCGCAGGCCCTGCCGGATACGCAGGTCGGCATACAGTTGCTCGGAAATGCCGGTCGGACCGCCGACGATCTGGTGAGTGGTGCGGCCGGTTATCTGCGCCATGGAAAGTTCGAACGACCGGCGGGCACTGTCGTTGGCCAGATCCACCGCCGTCACCACGGCGACACCGAGCGTGATCCCGAGTATCGAAAGCACTGACTGCCAGCGATGGCGAGTCAGATGCCGCCACCCGGTCCGGAAAAGGCGGCGGCCTACCACGCAAACTCCCCTGCGACTGAGGTGAGCCCACCCTCTTTCAGTGTCACCACCCGGTCGGCAGCGTGTGCCACGGCCAGGCTGTGGGTCACGATGATCAGGGTCCGGCCGTATTGCCGGGACAGGCCGGTCAGCAACTGGAGGATATGCCGGCCCGTCTCTGCGTCCAGGTTGCCCGTCGGTTCGTCCGCCAGGATCAGCGCCGGAACGTGGATCAGGGCCCGGGCGACTGCTACTCGCTGCTGCTCCCCGCCGGAAATCCGGTCGGGGAAGGCGCCACCTCTGCCCTGCAGCCCGATCTCTCGCAACAATCGTTCCACCCGCTCTCCGATTTCTGCTTCGGCAATACCGTTCAGCTCCAGGGGAAGGCCGATATTCTCCCCTACGGTCAGGGTCGGTATCAGATTGAACAACTGGTAGACGAAGCCGATATGCCGGCGCCGGAACAGGGTCCGATCCCGCTCCGACAGCCTGTTGATGCACTGCCCGCGGATCAGGATCTCCCCGGCATCCGGGGTGTCGATCCCGGCCAGCAGGTTGAGCAGCGTGGATTTGCCGGATCCGCTGCGACCCAGCAGCGCAATGCACTCCCCCTCTCCGACCTGCAGGTCGATACCCTGCAGGACCGGGTGTTCGACACCTCCTTCCACGAAGGTTCGGACGAGGCCCTTTGCTTCGACGAGCATGGTCATCTCCGGTGAAAGGCATGCGGCGGCACATCCGCAGGCTTGAAGGGTGGAAAGTCGGGTGTCAGAA
>JAUXBK010000138.1 GCA_030619405.1 Sedimenticola sp.
GTATAGCGATATTTGCTCCCTTGGAAATCACAATAAGGATTCCACTCGGTCGCAAATTCGCTCTACGAATCAATATCTTGCACTCTGTAAGCACGATCACTTGCAGGATCTAGGTAATATCCATATCGTTCGAGGAACCTAAACACAATGAGAAGTTTTTTTGCAGTTATGCTGTTCGCCCTCTCCCTGCCCGCCCTGGCGGCAGGAGAAGTGAAGGAGTATCTCCTGGACAACGGGCTCAAGGTGATCGTCAAAGAGGATCATCGAGCGCCCATCGTCGTCTCCCAGGTCTGGTACAAGGTGGGATCGTCGTATGAACCTAAGGGCATCACCGGCATCTCCCATGTGCTGGAACATATGATGTTCAAGGGTACGGAAAAGCACCCGCCAGGAGAGTTCTCCCGTATCATTGCCGCCAACGGTGGGCAGGAGAACGCCTTTACCGGCCGCGACTACACCGCCTATTTCCAGACCCTGTCGAAGGATCGCCTGGAGGTCTCCTTCGAGCTGGAGGCAGACCGGATGCGCAATCTGACATTGCTGGCAGAGGAGTTTGCCAAGGAGGTCGAGGTGGTGAAAGAGGAGCGACGGCTGCGCACTGAGGACAAACCCACCTCACTCACCTATGAGCAGATGACCGCCGTTGCCTATCGCAATCTGCCCTATGCCCATCCGGTGATCGGCTGGATGAATGATCTTGAGAACATGAAAGTGACGGATCTGCAGGCCTGGTACCGGCGCTGGTATGCCCCCAACAACGCCACCCTGGTGGTGGTGGGCGATGTGGAGCCAGAACAGGTTCTGGCGCTGGCGAAAAAATATTTCGGTCCCCTGAAACCGGAGCAGATACCGGAACTGAAACCTCTGCGGGAGCCGCCCCAGCGGGGGATCACCCGGGTGCAGGTGAAGGCGCCCGCACGGGAGCCTTATCTGTTGTTCGGTTACAAGACCCCGGTAGTCGCTACCACCACGGAGGAGTGGGAGCCCTATGCTCTGGATATGCTGGCTTCGGTGCTGGATGGTGGCAGCAGTGCGCGCTTCAGCCGGGAGCTGGTACGTGGTCGGGAGATTGCCGATTCTGCCGGGGCGGAGTACAACGCCTTCTCCCGCCTCTCCGGGATGCTGCTGGTGGACGGAACACCCGCCAAGGGACATGACATGGATGAACTCGAGCTGGTACTGCGGGAGCAGATCGACCGCTTGAAGGAGGAACTGGTGGACAGAGAGGAGCTGGATCGCATCCGGGCACAGGTGGTGGCAGGCAAGGTATATGAGCGGGACTCGGTCTTCTATCAGGCGATGCAGATCGGGCTGCTGGAGACGGTCGGGCTGGACTGGCGGTTGCAGGATCAGTATGTCGAGCGGATAAAACAGATCACACCGGAACAGGTGCGGGCGGTGGCACGAAAATATCTCAAACAGGAGAGCCTCACAATTGCGAAACTGGACCCTCTACCGATGGATGGCATCGAGCCCCGGGCCGTTTCGGCGGGAGGTCACGATGTACTCCGTTGATCGCGTGAAAGGCCCGGTGGTCGTGCTGCTCCTGGCCCTGCTGTTGCTGACCCGGAGTGTCTGGGCTGGCCCGAAGATCGAGAGCTGGAACACCTCCAACGGGGCCCGGGTCCTGTTCGTGGCGGCACCGGACCTGCCAATGGTGGATCTCCGGGTGGTGTTCGATGCCGGCAGCGCCCGGGACGCTGACAAATCCGGGTTGTCGACCCTCACCAACGCTTTGCTCACCGAAGGTGCGGGTGAGTGGAACGCGGATCAACTGGCAGAACGACTGGAGGCGCTGGGAATCGAGATGAGTTCCGGGGCGCTGCGGGACATGGCATGGGTCTCGGTGCGTACCCTGAAAGAGGAGAAGCCCTACAGCACGGCGCTGGAGACACTGACGGCGGTGCTGGGAAAGCCGCGTTTCGATGCGACAGACCTGGAGCGCAACCGGCAGATGCTGCTGCTGGCCCTGCGTAAAGGCGAACAGAACCCCTCCACGGTGGCCAGGAAGGCCTTTCTCAAGGCGATATTCGGCAGTCACCCCTACGCCAGTGACCCGGATGGTACCAAGGCATCGCTATCCGCCATCACCGGGGAGCAGGTGAAGGCCTTTCACCGGCGCTACTATGTGGCGGCCAACGCGACCCTGGCCATCGTCGGCGACCTGAGTCGGGCCGAGGCGGAAAAGGTGGCGGAGCAGGTGGTCTCGGCGCTGGCGGCGGGAGAGCCGGCCCTCGATCTGACACAGGTAAAGGATCTGGCCAGGGCAGAGCAGATCGTCAAACCGTTTCCTTCCAGCCAGAGTCATATTCTGATGGGACAGCCGGGGATGCAGCGGGGTGACCCGGATTACTTTCAGCTCTATGTGGGAAACCATATCCTGGGAGGCAGCGGGCTGGTCTCGTTGTTGAGCGAGGAGGTGCGTGAGAAACGGGGGCTCTCCTACAGTGTCTACAGTTACTTTTCACCCATGCGCCGGAACGGCCCTTTCATCGTCGGTGCCCAGACCAAGAACGCAAGGGCAGGGGAGGCACTGGAGGTGATCCGGGACACGCTGCAGCGTTACATCGAGCAGGGGCCGACCGAGAAGGAATTGACGGCGGCGAGACAGAATATCACTGGCGGCTTTCCGCTGCGCATTTCCAGCAACAGCAAGATCGTGGAGTATCTCACCATGATCGGCTTCTATGACCGGCCCCTGGATTACCTGGATACCTTCGTATCCAAAGTGAATGCGGTCACCCGGGAGCAGATCCGGGACGCCTTCCAGCGGCGTCTGCACCTGAACCGGATGGTGACGGTAGTGGTGGGGAATGGCAAAGCGGCACAGTCAGAGGGGTAGCCCATCTCCGTCCGCCAGGCATGGCAATCGGGTACGGATCATCGGCGGCCGGCATCGGGGGCGCAGGCTCCCGTTTCCGGACCTGCCGGGCCTCAGGCCCACCGCCGACCGGGTGCGGGAGACCCTGTTCAACTGGCTGCAGCCCGGGCTTCCGGGGGCGATCTGTCTGGACCTGTTTGCCGGCAGCGGGGTGTTGGGCCTGGAAGCCGCCTCCCGAGAGGCGGGGCGGGTGGTGATGCTGGACCGGGCGCCAGCGGTGGTCGATCAGATCCGCGAAAATATAGGGTTGCTGGGGCTGGGCCAGGCAACGGCGGAGCAGGCCGATGCCCTGGTGTGGCTGACCCGCCCGGGAACGCCTTTTGATATCGTATTTGTCGACCCCCCGTTCGCAGATGGCCTGGTGGAACCTTGCTGCCAGCTGCTGGAGCGGCAGGGCTGGCTGCGGCCAGGTGCCCGTATCTACATCGAGCGGGCTGTGGCCGGGCCGGGCCCCCGGCTGCCCGACAGCTGGGATCTGTTGCGCGAAAAGCGGGCGGGACAGGTCTCCTATCAGCTGTTTACCAAAGAAGATCCTGATTAACCAGGAAGAAGTTTGAGAATTGTCATTTGACAAGATCGTGGTCGGGATTATCATCCGGCAATCATGACCTCTCCAATATTTGCCGGGAAAAGAGCGGGTTCAATTCATGGTCATAGCCGTCTATCCAGGAACCTTCGACCCGATCACCAACGGTCACAGCGACCTGATCATGCGGGCATCGCTGCTGTTCGATCGTGTGATCGTGGCGGTTGCCGCCAATCCGAGCAAAAACCCATGGTTTTCGCAGCGGGAGCGGGTGGGGCTGGCGAATCAGGTGCTGACCGGTTACAAAAGGGTTGAAATCCGGGAATTCGATATCCTGCTGGTTGATTTCGTGCGGGAGTGTGATGCGGGGGTGATCCTGCGTGGTCTGCGGGCGGTGTCGGACTTCGAGTATGAGTTTCAGCTGGCGGGCATGAACCGGCGGCTGGCGCCGGAGATCGAGACCGTGTTTCTGACACCGGCGGAGCAGTTCGCCTATATTTCCTCCAGCCTGGTGCGGGAAATTGCAGCCCTGGGTGGTGATGTGTCAGAGTTCGTCCATCCGGCTGTCTCCAGTGCATTACAGGGTTGAGTCGCGGGGAGCAGCGAGAATTCGATTACCACCTGGATCCTGCAAGTGATCGTGCTTACAGAGTGCAAGATATTGATTCGCAGAGCGAATTTGCGACCGCGTGGAATCCTTGTTGTGATTTCCAAAGGAGTAAATATCGCTATACGGAACAAAAGCTTGTCTCTGTGAGTGTGAGCACTTGCAGGATCTAGGTACCAGGGGTACTTGCCCCAGTTTCAGGAGTTAGAAGCAATGGCTTTAATAATTACCGATGAGTGCATCAACTGTGATGTCTGCGAACCGGAGTGCCCCAATGGCGCTATCTACCAGGGGGATGAGATCTACGAGATCGATCCGAATCTCTGTACCGAGTGTGTAGGCCACTACGATACCCCCCAGTGCGTCGAGGTCTGCCCGGTCGATTGTATCCCCAAGGACCCGGACCACGAGGAGACCGAAGAGGAGTTGCAAGCCAAGTACGACCGGTTACAGGCCGCGGCCAGCTGAAGGAGTCAGCTATGCAATTCAGTCCATGCAAAGGGGGTGATTTCTGCACCCACGACGGTACCCACTGCAAGGGTTGCGGCCGCAGCCACCAGGAGGTCGCCGAGACCCGGGGGCTGATCGGTGGCGTGGCGAAGTATGCCCTGGATATGGGATACGAGAACATCGAGGAGTTCACCGCCTTCATCGCCGCCAGGGCGGCCGGTATGGCTCGGCAGGATAGCCAGCTCGAACGGAATCCCGCTCAATCTGGGTAACGTCTGAGGATTCAAAACGTTGCAGCTTGCCAAATTGGCAGAAATAATTTCTTTTTTAAAACAATGAAATAGTGCTTTTATGCCTGAATGAACTGCCACCTTGTCAGGCTTGTCAGGGCGAGTGACACTGGAGTATTGACCCGTGCAGAATAAAATAATAGTAAAAACATGGGGGTATCGATCGAAGAGGCGTGATGGCACACCGCTTGCTGTAATCTGTCGAAATCCCGTTTTTTTTGCTGGCAGTCATGACGTAACCGTTCAGTCCCCCTTCCTCAAACCCCCTCTCCCTCAGGGAGAGGGGTTCAAAACGGCAGGGGAATGAACGGTTACGTCATGACAGCACTGCAGCGGGCCAGGAATCTGGTCCCTATGTATTTTTTGGTGGAGACTCGATAAGATAAAGCACACCCCCGGGATTTTCCAGAGGGTGGTGCGAGTCGCTCCTGACCAGGTCAGATCTGCCCCCAAGGAGGGTTTGAGCATGTTGAAGCGGTCAATAACAGCAATTCAGCAGTGGTTGTCTCCGGTGCACAACGCCCGGAACCCGCGGTCGGCGCAGGCTGGCGAAATCTGCTCGGCCAGGCGGGGATTTTTCAAAAAGGCAGCCGTGGGTGTGGTCGCCGTTACAGGCACTGCCGGGCTTGCCAAGGGTGTGGTCGATTCGTTCCCGCAGCCTGGCCTGAAGAGACGCTATCAAGAAGATGGGCGCGCCGGTGAGCAGGAACTGATGAAGCGGGAGTATGTGTTGATGTCCGACCAGGAGAAGGCGGAGATGATGCAGACGTTCGTCGATAATTACTCCGACCAGAGCTGATGCACTCGCCGGCAGCACGGAGCGGCTCTCCGGAGATCATCGAGGGTTGTGCCGGGCGGGCACAGGCCCCGCTTGCTTCGCATCGACCCGCTTTTCGTTGCCACGTTCCACTCGATTGTCAATCGATCAGGGAGTAAGTATGTCCAAAGAAGAGACCAGAGAAAACGGCGCAAATGACACCTCCCGTCGCGACTTCCTGCGCAAGGCGGGCGTCTACAGCGTGGCATCGCTCTCCGGCGCCGCTATGCTCCTGTCCGACCCCAAGCCCGCCAGGGCAACGACGAATGTCACCTGGGCCGAGCACTTTCAGAAAAACTATCGCCTGATGACGGACGAGGAAAAAAAGGAGGCGATCGACCGGCTCGAGGAGCGCTATTCAGAGGAGTTCGGCAAACAGGTCACGGTCGACGGTTCTCTGGCAATGGATGGGGTCCTGTTCGGATATGCCCTCAATATCCAGAAATGCATCGGCTGTCGGCGCTGTGTCAAGGCCTGTGTGGCCGAGAACAATCAGTCCCGAGGTGAAAAGCAGCAGATCGAATGGATTCGTGTCCTGCGCATGGAAAAGGGGCAGTTCGCTGAGGAGGACAGGGATAATAACGGCTATCCACAGGACTATGGCTTTCAGGTCGGCGGTAATTCCTATAAACCGGCAGGCGTCGTCCTGGAGGGCCAAAACTACTACGAGGCTGACAAGGTCCCGGAGAAAGATGCCTTCTATTTTCCCATGCAGTGCATGCAGTGTGAAAAGCCTCCCTGCGTCAAGGTCTGTCCGGTCAGAACCACCTACCGGGACCCCGACGGCATCGTTGTCGTCGATTACAACTGGTGCATCGGCTGTCGCATGTGCATTGGTGCCTGCCCTTACTGGGCACGGCGTTTCAACTGGGGGGAGCCTGATCTTCCGGCCGAGGAGATGAATCCCAAGACCCACTATCTGGGCAACCGCCCGCGCATGAAGGGCGTGGTCGAGAAGTGCACCTTCTGTGTCCAGCGCACCCGGAAGGGTCGCTGGACCGCCTGCGTCGAGGTCTGCCCGGTGGGGGCGCGCAAGCTCGGTAATCTGCTGGACCCGGATAGCGACGTTCGCAAGATATTGGCGACCAAGAAGGTCTTCCGTCTGCGCGCCGACCTCAATACCTATCCGAAGTTTTTCTACTTCATGGACTAAAGGGGCATCTCGTGAAACGCTTTTATCATTTTGTTGTCGATTTCCTGCGTGCCGGCTTTACCGGGGGTCTCCTGTTCTGGGCCTGGATGCTGTTCCTGGCCTTTTTTATCATGCTCTACGGCTATGGCGAGTACGTACAACTGAGAGACGGCATGATCGTCACCAATCTCAACGATCAGGTCAGCTGGGGGCTCTATCTGGCCAGTTTCGTTTTCATGGTCGGCGTGGCCGCCGCGGCCGTGACCGTGCTGTTTCCCGCCTATGCCTACAAGCACCAGGAGCTGCA